>CAIYQH010000083.1 GCA_903928285.1 uncultured Bacteroidales bacterium | reverse complement strand
CGCATTACCCTCTCCTACCCGGAGATTCGCACCTATATCCGTCAGAATTTCGTAAGGGCAATCCAGGAGAGCAATTTTGAGCCTGAAGCGATTGCAGGAGTTGCCACGGGAGGCATCCCCCAGGGGGCTCTTGTTGCGCAGGAGCTTGGGCTGCCCTTTGCCTATGTCCGCTCAGAAAAAAAGGAACATGGCCTTTCAAATCAGATTGAAGGCGAAGTTCGCCAGGGACAGCGTATCGTCGTGGTTGAGGATCTCATTTCCACAGGAGGTTCCAGTTTGAACGCTGTCCAGGCATTGCGTGAAGCTGGATGCAATATCAAAGGGATGGTAGCCATCTTCAGTTATAATCTGCTCAAGGCAGAGAAGGCATTCAGGGATGCCGACTGCGCCCTGATCACCCTTACCGATTTTGACCACCTGGTCCTGAAAGCGCTTGAAGTCGGTTACATTACGGATGCAGATATCAAAGTGCTGCAGGATTTTAAAAAATCCCTCCGGTAGGATTCCCTTGCTTTGACTGGTCTTTCATACAAACAAGGAAGGGTAACAACAAAAACACCCCATTTTAACAACAAAAAAAGGCAGCAAAATTTGCTGCCTTTTTTTGTTATTTAGCGTTTTTCAGGTTTACAACTTGATCATCTTCGCAAAACTGGTCCCGATTCTGACGATGTAGCTTCCCGTTGAAAGTCCCGCCACATTGAGTTGCCCGTTAACGATTCCTTTGGACTGAAATCCCAGATTTGAACTCATGACCAGCCTTCCGTTAAGATCATATACATTGGCCACCAGGGTGGAGGATTCCTCGTTTGTATAGCTGATATGTAAAATATCATGTACAGGGTTCGGATTCAGGTTCAACACGCCATAGACAGCAGGATGACCTGTAACCGCCGGTATTCCAACCGGTTTGTAATTGGTGGTATCATACCACAAACCGCGGCCATAGGAGGCAAGATAGATTACGCCATAGTTCAGGATATGAAAGTCCTTAATCACCTGCTGACGGATATCGGTCACCGCAACATCTCCGAGGTTTTCCATGTCGGGCAGCCACTGGGGCGGGTTAGCTGTAATATTGGTGGTAGAGAACACGCCTAAATCGGTACCCAGAAAAGCAGAAGTTCCCGACATCTCAATGAGGCCACTATAAACAGGCGATTTGGGAAGGTCATTCTGAACCGACGTGAAAGTTGGCCGCGGAGCATTTCCGTTGGAGGTATAATACACATAATCCTGGTTGCCATAATTCCCAAGGGTAACAAGTACCTTAAAGTTATCCACAGGATTGATTGATATAGAGGTGACCATCCTGTTTCTGATGCCTGGAAAGCTGAAGGTGGAGTCGACCAATTTGCATTTGGAACTGGTAATATTGGCAGTGGCAGAGTCGTTGGCCTGAAGCAGTCCACTGATACGGACAAGACGCCCTTTTTTGGTTCCGGCCCAGGCAACATTCAGATCTGCCGAAACTGAGAGCGCTGTAATATAATCGGTGTCAGGTGTGGCTGGTTGAATATAGGTGACGAAATAGTTGGGATGTTTGTCAAATTTCAGCATGTCTTTGGTCATATAGATCCCCTTGACATTGCTCTTATTGCCATAAAAGAAGAAACGGCTGGCAATGGGGTCTGCCACGGTGATACTGGCGCCGCTGTCGATTTTTGCCACCGTATGGTACGGAAATTTGAATTTGCTGCTGGCGCTTTCGATCAGGATGGTTGTATCGGCACGGACAGCTTTGAGACGGGCCTTATAAACCACACTGTCGTGGGTGTTGGCGTAATTGAAGCTTTCCCACAGGCGCATCGGCACAAAAGCGGAGTGGACTGTATCCACACCGTTCATAAAATCGTTATCATAGGAAAGGTCGGTAAAGTCCTGGCGTCTGACTGCGGGAGCTCCCTTGTATTGCGTATAAACGGCAACCCGGGAGTCAATGTTTGACCATTCGCATGGACCGCCGTTACCAGCCTGCAGCAAACCTGTCGGGTACCAGATCGGGAAACCGTCGTTAGGTTCGTTAACCGTCGATGGGTAAAAATAGCCAAGGGCAATGGTACCTACGCGATCGCCGCCACCCATGACATAGGGGCGCTGGGCTGAAAAGGAAACTGCATTGAACTGGCTGGTGACCATCTCTTTGTTGATGGTTTTAAAGGTAATGGTATCGGTAACCGTTCCGATGCTGACCCCACCGTCGGTTGATACGACCATCTGATGAGGATTTCCCGGGCAAAACATATAGGAGTGATGATAGGCAGGCGCACTGTTGGGGAACCATGGTGAATAAAAGCCATAACTAACGGTCTCCCAGTTGAAGTACCCTGTTGGCTGAACACGGCGGCCATGCCACATATTAACGCCTCCGAGATAAACCTGGTTCGGGTCGGTCGGCGATACGGCGATGGTGTTTGAATAGCATCCGTAGATGCCAAACGGCTCAAACGAAGGGTTGTTCGGGAAAATAACCGACCAGGTGGTTCCCTTGTCGGTTGAACAGAAAATATCGAAAAGCCGGCCATCGGTTTTTGCAAGGCTGGCATACATTACCTTGGAATCTGAAGGGGAGATGGCAAATACCATCCAGCCGATTCCGCTTTTGGGAAGTGTGGTCGATAACCCTGTGGTCAGGGTGACCCAGTTGTCAAGGGTACCCTGAAGAGACATGTAAGCAGAGTCGCCGACGGCTGCAAGAACCGTACCATCGGAACCGACACAGACATCCGTGGAATAACCTGTCTTGATTTTATTCCATGTTGCCGCATCATCGCTGGAATACAGACCGCCAATGGTCGCAGCATATAAACGGCCTGAAGGGGCGATGGCCAGTTTGGTCACGCCTTGGAAATCGGGATTCGTTTTTGTTGCAGGAATTGCTGTAAACTGGCTTCCATTCAGGGATGAATAAATTCCATTGCCGATAAACTTCAGGTTGTGGCAGGTGGAAACTCCCGTGGCAGCATAAATGGTTCCATTGGTAGCCTGAACAATGCTGGAAACTTTTGGGATCAGTTGATTTTCAACCGCCATCTGGGCCCAGGTAAGGCCAAGATTGGTCGATTTCCAGAGGCCACCACCGGCGGCCCCGGCAATAAGGGTTTGTCCTGTTTTATCGGTATTGTCATAAATCGTACTCCACACCAGGCCGGGATAGTTGGTGGGGCCTGCGCTGATCCAGTGGAGTCCGTTGGTACTGGTGGAGGATTTGGTACGCAGCATTTCAGCCTGCTGGCGGGCATGCAGCACATCCAGCGGGTTTACCGTGCCGGTAACCTGGTTGGCACGGGCGCTTTCATACCTCGATCCGTCATGTTTCCTGAGATCCGGATTCCCGGGTTGGCCAGCCATCATCAGCATGGAAAAAAACAGAAAGAAAAATCCTGCGAAAGCTGTGTTCAGGCCAAAGGGTAAAAATCTTTTTTTCATATCACTCGTTTTAATGTGGACTATATGTTGCTTGATTTATTGTTTCCAAACCCCGCTAAAATCAAAGGAAATACGATGGGAATACCCTCCTTAATTAATCGAACAAATATAAAGCAAAAATAGTATCCTGCAAAATTTTTTTGTCTACAGGCATTTTTCTTCTGTTAAGGAGCCGTTTTGATCGGCGAGAAGGGAGGGAAAACTATATTTTTTCCAGTTATGTCAAGGGAAGCCAGCCTACACTGCCATTTGCAATCCTGATCTCATACCAGCCATTGATGATGTCCATCACCCTTACTTTGGTGCCTTCATGTACGACAAAAAGGTCGGTGCTTTTATCATCGGGGGAACTTTTGACTGTGATGGTTGGCGCAAATACGATTGCTTCCGTGGTCGATTTTGTGAAACTGTAGCTGCTCCAGGCCATCAGCAGGGATACCAGGGAGAGGAACAACAATCCCGATGCGGACCAGAAACCGATTTTCCGCAGGATCAGGAACCGGGAGGCAAGATACAGCACTCCTGCCAGCAACCCGCTGATCAGGAAGATGATGCCGGAAGCGGCCCACCCATCCACAGAAAACAACTGCAACGCCCCGTTAAACCAGCGTTTATAAAATAAGACAGGAAGCGGTTCAATTTTATCAGAGATCTTGGTATTGGCGACATTCAGGTTGAAGTCGATATCTTCATTGGCGGGATCAAGGCGTTTGGCCCTCTCATACCAGAGAATGGCGTGGGCGTAATCATTCATCTTAAAATAGGAATTGCCCAGGTTGTAAAAGAGTTCGGGTGCCTCATATCCGGAAGCGGCAACTTTGTTGTACAGGTCGGCAGCCGTGGTGTAAGAACCGGCTGAATAGGCCTTGTTTGCCTTGATGACCATATCCGCCTGCCCCGCAGGATAACCTGTCAGGGTGGCCAGGAAAAGGATCATCCATATCGTTAAGTGCTTCATAATTCACAAGTCAAAAGTCAAACTTCAACCTCCATTTGTTTACCGGAGTTCTCTTTCCATTTTGGAGATGATTTCCAGCGCTTCATTGTAAATCCGCTCCATGTTCACTGTTTTTTCACCCGGTGCGAAGCGTGCAAATTCAGTATTGTTAAGGGTTTCAACAAACTGGTCTATAATGGATCCGTTTACATTCTGTTTCACCAGGGCCTCCTGAACCGAGTCGATGCTCAGCCCCGAAAGGTTGATGCTGAACTTATCGCTGAGGTACCCCCAGAGTGCCTGGGAGATGGCAATGTAAAAGTCATCCTGGTTTCCTGATTTCTTAAACTCTTCGGCTCTCTGCAACCGTTTGCGTGCGATCTTGGTCGCCTTCAGGTTTTTCATCAGCACGGTGTTGCTGCGGCGGGCCGCCAGTTTGCGCCATAAAACAAGGAATATAACAAAGAGCAGCAGCGGCATCAGGAGCATTAACCAAAAACCCGTACTGAGGAAGAAACGGCTTCCTGCCATCTTTAACCTGAAACTTGCATCCCTGATATGATGGATATCGCTTCCTATATATTTAATATCCTCTTTATTGGCGCCGGCATAGGTGACCATGGAGGCCGCTTCGCCGCTACCCTTTTCAACATCCAGTGAAAATTCAGGGCTGGTGAGCGTGACATAGTGTTTCTTATCAAGGTCAAAATAGCTGAAGGTGATCGGTTTGATCTTGAACTTCCCGGGTTTTCGCGGGATCATCAGGTATTCGAATACCTGGTTCCCGGAGATCCCGGCCGCTGTAGTCTGTATATCGCTGGTGACCTTCGGATCATAACCCTCGAAATCGGGAGGGAAGATGACATTCATCTTATCAATAAGCTGGATATTCCCCTTTCCGCTGATCGTGCATTTCAGGGTTACCGCCTCATTGGTCTTCAACCGGGTTTTATCAACCTCCGAATGGAAGGTGAAGTTGCCGACGGCGCCGCTGAAATCAGCGGGTTTTCCTTCATCCGGCAACGGTCTTACGGTGATCACCAGCGGGTTCGACTTCAGGGTCTTCTCCACATTTGCCACTCCTGAGTTAAAGAAGGAGTCGTTAAAAAAATCATCGAAGAAGGGATCACCGGTCCGCGTTTTTGTTTGTCTTTTCAGCTGGGCCACACAGGCCAGTTCAAGCGGGTCGATCACCAGTCGTCCGCTCTTCAGCGGGAACAGGGCAATTTTACGGATATCGGCAACCACATATTGTTCCCCGTCGATAACCTGGGTGGTTTGCTGCAGTTTATCATTCTCCTTCATCAGGTTTTGCGACCAGAATCCCGAGAAGGAGGAAAGTTTGCTGATGTTGATCTGGGCAATGGGGACCTTGGTGAATATCTTGTAGGTAACCACGATCCCTTCCCCCTGCAGCGGACTGGCATTGGAGGCAAAGGCCTTGACATAAACGTCGTTGCTGCTGCCTGTCACGGCGGCGGCGCCCCCTGAAGCCCTGTTTTGTCCGGCAGCGCCCTGCCCGGAGGGGACATTGGGATTTTTAACGACTTTAATATTAACGGTGTTGGAGTTATATTGCTTACCGCCAACATTTACGGTAGCCGCAGGAATGTCATAGGTTCCCTCGCGGGTAGCCTGTAACAGGTAGGTGTAGGTGTAGGTGATGGACATGGTGGTACGCCCGTTGACAGACCGGATACTGGAATTGGTGCTCATGTTGGGCCCGCTGAGCATTTCAAAGCCCGACACGGCGGGTCCCCTGAACCCTGAACCCTGGGCATTCAACGTATAGATAAGGGTAAAGGTCTCTCCCAGGGCTACTACCGGCTTGGCCTGGGCCGTGAACTGCACATCCTGACCGGATGCAATTCCTGCCATAAGCAGTAGCGTAATAAAACCAAAAACGATTCTTTTCAACATGTTACCAATCTTTTTCAATTCCGGATACCTGGACCTTAGCCGCCTGTTTTTTAACCTTCTGCATTGTTTTCTTTTCATCATTCTTTAACGCCTCCAGCATCCTTTCGGCATCCTCCTTGCTTATCTTTTTCTGGTCCTGGGGCTGTTTCTGCTGATCCTGCTTCTTATCCTGATCCTTGTTCTGGTCCTGTTTATCCTTCTGATCCTTTTTATCGTCCTTCTTATCGTCCTTTTTATCCTTATTCTGCTGTTGCTGCTGCTGTTGTTTTTTCAGCATCATCTTGGCATATTCCAGGTTATACTTGGTATCCTTGTTCTTGGGATCGTTCACCAGCGCATTTTTATAGGCCTGGATACTCTTGTCATATTCCTTCGATTGCAGCAAAGAGTTCCCGAGGTTATGAAAAACCTTTGATTTGGTTTCGCGATCCGTATTATTTCCGGCTAAGTTACCATAAATTTTTGCCGATTCCGCGTAATTGTTATTCTTATAAACGGCAGTCCCCAGGTTGAATTGACCTTTCACCGACTCCTTGTTTAACTCAAGCCCCTTGCGGTAATCCTTTTCCGCCTCTTTATAATCGCCCTTGTCAAAATTGCGGTTACCCTGGCGGAGCAGGGCATTCTCCTTCTGTGAAAAGCAGAACAAGCCATGAAGTATGAAAACCGGTATCAGGATCTTATATTTCATCTTTCCTTAAAAATCAACGTTTATTGTTCATTGTTCACTGACCCCAGCCCCTTTTCAAAGGGTCTGAAATTTTTAAGCCACCGGGTCCTGCGTTCGAATACAAAAAGGTCGGCGATCAGGATCAGCAGGGCCAGTGCCACGAAATACTGGAACCGGTCTTCATAGTCGCTGAACTGTTTTTCCTCAATCTCCGATTTCTGGATCTTGCTGATATCGTCATAGATTTTATTGAGCCCGGTCTCTGAAGTCGTTGCGCGCACATACATGCCCTTGCCCAGGCCTGCGAGTTTCTGCAACAGCGTTTCATCGAGTTTGCTCATAATGGTTTGGCCCTCACGGTCTTTTTTATAGCCAGTCTGTACATTCCCGCTGTAAACGGGGATAGGAGCGCCCTCCGGGAGTCCCATGCCGATCGTATAAATGGTGATCCCCTTTTTAACGGCGGCATCCGCCTGTTCCAAAACATCCCCCTGGTGGTCTTCCCCATCGGTGATGATGACAATGGCCTTATTGTGCTTTGACTCGCCGAAACCATTGACTGCCGTGCTGATAGCCTCTGCTATTGCGGTCCCCTGCGTGGGGACGATGCCTGTATTAATGGTGGCGGTAAACATCTTTGCTGCGGCATAATCGGTGGTGATGGGCAGTTGGGTATAGGCCTTCCCGGCGAAAACGATAATCCCGATGCGGTCGCCTTCCATGTTGTCGATGAGGCGAACAATGGCCTGTTTGGCACGTTCGAGCCTGTTTGGCTTAATATCCTGTGCCATCATCGAATTGGAGACATCGAGACAGATCATCAGGTCAATTCCTTTTCGTTTTACCTTTTCAAGCCGGGAACCTGTTTGCGGATCAGCCAGTGCAAAAATGAGCGCTGTTAAGGCAACCGCTATCCCGATGTACTTCAGAACAGGTTTCCATACCGAATAATCCGGCATGAGCCGGCTGATCACATTCCAGTCGCCATAGCGTGACAGCGTTTTTTTCTTCCATAGCAGGAAAAGAACCAGTAACGCCGTGTAGACCGGGATCAGCCCCAGCAGGTAAAAATAATATAGGTGGGCGAATCTGAACAAGAGCTAACTGTTAAAATTTATACTACTGTTTACTATGATCAACGCAATTGTAACTCAATATTTCACCCTGTTACGGGATATTTTTCAGGTAAAGGTAACGGAGAAGCACCTCGATGCCGAGTAATATAAAAGCTACCAGCACGAAAGGCAGGAACTCCTCCTTTTTCTTCCGGAACTCGGTAACATCGATCTTCGACTTCTCCATTTTATCAATTTCCTTATAGATGGCACGCAGCTTGGCATTATTGGTGGCGCGGAAATATTTTCCGTCGGTTGATCTGGCGATCTCCATCAGCAGCGACTCGTCAAGATCGACCTTCATCATCTGGGTCTGAACCCCGAAGGGGGTTTGCACAGGAATAGGGGCCTGCCCGATGGTTCCGATACCCACCGTATAAATCCGGATGCCGTACAACTTGGCTATTTCAGAAGCGGAGCGGGGATCGAGCGATCCCATGTTGTTTACCCCGTCGGTGAGCAGGATGATCACCTTGCTCACTGCCTTGCTGCCGCGCAAACGGTTAACGGCAGTGGCCAGTCCGTCGCCTAATGCCGTACCATCGTCGATCATCCCGTTATGGATATCGCGGAAAAGGTTTTTCAGCACCGCATGATCGGTGGTGAGCGGACATTGTGTAAAGGCCTCCCCGCTGAATATCACCAGTCCGATACGATCGGCGGGACGCCCGTCGATAAACTCGATGGCCACATCCTTGGCGGCTTCGAGCCTGTCGGGTCTGAAATCCTGCGCCTTCATCGAACCGCTGACATCGAGCGCAATAATCAGGTCGATCCCCTCCACACTGATGTCCTGCCGGCTGAGACTTGTCTGAGGCCTTGCAAGGGCAATGATGAGCGCTGCGATTGCCAGCAATCGGAGAACATAAAGACCGTGGTTGACGTAGAATTTCAGGTTTCGTCCAACCGTGTCAAAACCTTCAAGGCTGCTTACCAACAGGTCGGCCGAATTTTTTCTTTTCCTGTAAAAATACCAGACCACCAGCGCCGGGATAATCAGCAGCAGAAAGAGAAAACCGGGATTGCCGAATGTCAGATGTTTAAACATGTTTATTGATTTTCCTCCGTTTTAATGGTGGTTCCGCCAGTGGTCGAACGAACAAATTCGACCCCCTCACTAAGGCACATATCGTTCTCGGTAGCCACCGGCATGGCTTTTGCAAATTTAACCATATCGGCCAGTACCAGCAGCCGGTTGAGCTTGTCCACGCTCGCCCGAGGGCAGTCTGCATGGTTACGCAGACTTTCATAGATTTCGGAACTGGTTTGTTCGAGCGCCGGGACCTTAAACCGATCCTCAATATACCGTCTGAGGATTTCTGTCAGTTCTGAATGATACTCCTTCACCTTGCCGTTCTGCCAAAGCTTTTTCAGTCTGAGTTTTTCAAATTCCTGTAATGCCCTTTCATAAGGTGGAACCACAACTGTTGGTTTCAGTTTGAATACCGGCTCCTGTTTTTTCCTTTTCCTGTAATACCATATTCCTGTCAATACCAGGATCACTATGGCGACTGCCCCCAAAATCCATGGCAAAATTTCCGTAAAGGTGATTGGGATCTTAAGCGGGCCGATAATCGGCTTGATCGACTGGGTAGTATCCACCTTCACGGTATGCACAGCCAGCATCAGCATCGTGGTGGTGGCGGTAAGCCTCGAAGTATCGGGAAGAATCCTGTAACCGAAGGGGATGGAGGGGATCGTATAGAAGCCGGAATCGAAACAGGTAACATTTACCTTTTGGGTAAGGGTCACCGATTTTTTATCCGCAGTAAACGCCGTGTCGATTTTGCCTCTGCCGATGACGGTGATATGGCCAAGAATGGTATCGGGCAAAAAGGGCCACAATACCTGCGATTTCGCCGGGCCTGTAAATTTAAGCGTCATCAGAACATGATCGCCGATCAGCATGGCGTTTGT
>CAIYQH010000082.1 GCA_903928285.1 uncultured Bacteroidales bacterium | reverse complement strand
GTCATGCCCTTCCTCGCCGTGGCCTATGTCATCGCCGGTCTTGCCTCCCTCGGACTTCCCGGATTCAGCGGGTTCGTGGCCGAAATGACCATCTTCGTGGGGGCCTTTCAGAATGCCGACACCTTCCACCGGGTGGCCACCATCATCGCAGCCTCCTCGATCGTGGTTACCGCCGTGTATGTGCTCCGCGTGGTCGGGATCCTCCTGCTCGGAAAGATTAAAAATGAACATTTCGAAGAGATCAAGGATGCCAAATGGCATGACAAGATCAGCGTGGTGACGCTGATCTTCGGCATCACCCTGATCGGCGTAGCCCCGCTGTGGCTCTCCGATATGATCACCCAGGGACTCGGCCCCATCATGCATAAACTGATTGCGGCTGCGCCGGTATTAATAAAGTAAAGCAACTATAAAACAAACATACAATGCTGATCATGAGACATGAATTGCTGCTGATTCTCATCACAGTAATCTTATTGATTGTCGAAATATTTCTGCCCAACGAAAAGAAGCACAAGATCATACTGCCGGCCATCCTGCTGATGGCGGCCGTTACGGTTGCCGGCTTCTTCCCCGGAACACCGGGGATCCTGTTCGGGGGGATGTACCAGTCGACGGAACTTTCCATGTTGCTCAAGAATATCCTGAACATCGGCGTGCTGATCATCTTTATCCAGTCGGTCGACTGGCTGAAGCAGGATCAGAACAAGGAGAAAATCAGCGAGTTCTTCCTGCTGATGCTTTCAACCCTCATCGGGATGAATTATATGATCTCATCGGGCGATTTCCTGATGTTCTACATCGGACTGGAACTGGCAACCATCCCGGTTGCAGCCCTGGCTGCCTATGAGCGTATGAAGGAAAAATCGGCCGAGGCTGGGGTGAAACTGATCTTTATTTCCGCCCTCTCATCAGGCATTTTATTGTATGGACTATCCATGATTTATGGCACAACCGGCACCATGTATTTTGTTGATGTAGCTCCCCGTATTACGGGCGCTCCGCTACAGGTTCTTGCCTTTATCTTCTTTTTTGCCGGGATGGCCTTCAAAATCTCGCTGGTCCCTTTCCACCTGTGGACCGCCGACGTTTACGAAGGTGCCCCCGTGAATGTGACCTCCTATCTGTCCGTAATTTCAAAGGGGGCCGCCGTGTTTATTTTTACCATCATCCTCTATACGGTCTTTGCCAAGATCGCCGTCATGTGGAGTGAAGTGCTTTATGTGATCACCATCCTGACGATCACCGTAGGTAACCTCTTTGCCATGCGCCAGCAAAACCTCAAGCGGTTCCTGGCCTTTTCATCCATCGCACAGGCAGGGTTTATCCTGCTGGGTATCATCGGTCAAAGCCAGCTCGGGATGACCACGGTGATCTATTTTGCCATGGTCTATATCTTTTCGAATCTCGGCGCCTTCGGCGTGGTGGGCATCATCTCGAACCGTACCGGCAAGGAGAACATCAACGATTACGACGGTCTTTACAGGACCAACCCCAACCTGAGCCTGGTCATGATGCTCTCGCTCTTTTCACTGGCAGGGATTCCGCC
>CAIYQH010000081.1 GCA_903928285.1 uncultured Bacteroidales bacterium | reverse complement strand
GAACAGGTATTTACCATTCCCCGACAGAATACCCGTCATCACAAGAACTGTAAGCAATGCGGCAAGGAGGACGATGAATAAAATATCGGGCAGGTGCCTTTTTTTCATATCGGGTTGTTTTAACTGCACGGTTACTTTTCAGAGGGTCTGTCAATTGCCTGTAATAATTTTCCCTCCGGGGATGAAGTCTGCTTTATGACTGCAAAATTATTCAAATAGTTCGAAACATCAATGACAACATTTGGGTTTTTGGAGTTGTTCTGTTTTCTGTTTCTGATATGGTTCCATTTTCGGGCTTATATAAGCGATTCCAAGGTTCATGCCTCGCAGGACGAATAATATGCCGATCAGGAGGATCAGGAAGGGAATCAGTTTCTGTATCTTTCTCCTGAAGGCCATCCCGATGGCATTCCCGAGTAACGAAACTGCCAGCAGGGCTGGCAGGGTACCCAGGCCAAAGACAACCATATACAAGGCGCCTGTCAACGGACTGACCGACACCAGGGCTCCTGCGAGGGCGATATAAACCAGCCCGCACGGGAGAAATCCGTTGAGCAGGCCTATCATCCAGACGGACAGATAGCTGCGGAAACCAAAAAACCTCCCAAACAACCTGCGGAACCCGTTCACCACCTGGTCAAGCGGCCCTGTCAGCCTGGCGCCGTGAAACAAAACGGGGAATCCGACACTTATGATCATCAGGCTGCCTGCGCCGATCGAGACCCACTGCTGGATCCCCCAGATGTGGATTCCTAAGCCAAGCAGGCCGAAAATCAGTCCCAGAACCACATAGGTGAAAATACGTCCGGAATTGTACAACACCCCGCTGATAACGCGGGTTTGCCACGAATGCTCCTTTACCGGGAGCGACAAAGCGATGGGACCGCACATCCCCATACAGTGAAAACTACCCAATAAACCAATGATCAAAGGCTGCCAGAAATCCATCTCAGGGAATAAAAACGTCTTGTTCCTTATAATAGGTTCTTCCATTTGCAGTCCATTCAATCTTAACCACATAGCGACCTTTGGAAAGCTTCGACAAGGGGATCAGCTGCACCAGGGATGTATCGGCTGCAACCGGAAGCATGACATCCAGTGTTTCATCCGAAGGCCGGTAAACATGGATGTTCCCTGTCAGGACCATCCCATGCAGGTCGGCTGGAAACCGGATCATCATATCCGATTTTCCAAGACTGACCTGTAAAGGATTGCCAAGCGCATTGGCATTTCTCATTTTCACCAGTTTCTCTTCGTGACGCAGCTCCTTTGGATAATAGTCCTCCTCAACGAGGCTGAATTTCTGATGTGCCGCATAGAATAAAAATGTAAAACAAGCCAACAGAAAAAACACGATAAAGATAAAAATCCCGGTCCCCCAGTTCCACTTCATAGCAGATTATTTAATAGGTCCAACAAATGTAGCACGGGTCTGATCAAGCTGTTTACCTGCCGAGAAAATACCGACATCAACCTCGGTTTTACCACCGGTAACCTGATTCCGATCCATCAGAATAAAAAACACATATTCTCCAAGCGACTGCCGGGCAATCACCGGTGCATTACCAATGACCTTGACGATACCTTTTCCCGACAGGAGGCGAATCTCAAGGGGAAGGTCATGAGCGGTTTTGTTAACCACCTTGACACTGTATAGGTTACTGATCATGCCCCCCTCCTGTTCCTGGAAAAGCATCCCGGGCGATCTTAGGACGGTTGCCTCAACGGGGTTACGGGAAGCGAGAAAATAGGTGAGCGCACTCAGCAACAAGACCAGAACTACCGAATAACCAGCCGAACGGATAGTGAAATGCCATGCCTTTTTATCAGCAACCATGTTCTCCGATGCATACCGGATCAAACCCGGTTTAAAACCCACTTTCATCATCATATCGTCACAGGCATCGATACAACAGGCACAGTTGATGCACTCGAGCTGCGTTCCGTTGCGGATATCAATCCCGGTTGGGCATACCGCAACACACTGGTTACAGTCGATACAGTCGCCCTTTTTTGTTTCAGTCCGGTTTTCGCTTTTGCGAAGCACGCCCCGCTCCTCACCCCTGAAATAATCGTAGGAGATGACGATGGTTTCCCGGTCCAGCAGCACACCCTGAAGGCGCCCGTAAGGGCATACGATCGTACAAACCTGTTCGCGGAACCAGGAGAAGATAAAGTAAAAGATAAATGAAAAAACAGCCATGCCCGTTAGCCCGGCAACATGATTTGCAGGGTTTTCGGTAACCAGTCTGAGCCAGGCATCGGAACTGATGAGGTACATCAGGAAGTAGTTCCCGATAATGAACGACAGGAGGTAGAAAATTCCGTGTTTCAGTACCCTGCGGAAAATCTTATTGACATTCCAGGGGGCTGCATCAAGCTCCTTCTGGCTGTGGGCATCGCCATCGATCCAATATTCGATCCGGCGGAAGAACACCTCCATAAAGATTGTCTGCGGACAGGCCCATCCGCACCATATCCGGCCATAGGTAACGGTAAACAGGATGATAAAGACCATCAGCGAGATCATACCGATGAAAAAGAGGTTGAAATCCTGGGGCCAGAACTGCACGCCGAAAATGGCAAAGGTTCTGTGCATAAAGTCAAACAGTAGGAGTTGCTGCCCATTTACCTTAATAAAGGGAGCAGTAAAAAGGAATATCATCAGCAAAATGCCGACAATATTCCTTGAGGTAGTCAGTGTTCCTTTGGGTTTCTTTGCAAAAACCCAAAGACGTTTGCCGCTTTCGTCGATGGTATAAAGCCTGTCGCGAAAGCTGCCGGGAGAATCATCCTGT
>CAIYQH010000080.1 GCA_903928285.1 uncultured Bacteroidales bacterium | reverse complement strand
TAATCAGGGACCCTCAATTTCTGAAATTTCAAGTGCCACTGCCCCGATGGGTTGCTTCATTGCCATTTCATCCGAATCTGAAAAACGATTCGTTTTTTTTACCATTTCTTTTGATTATTATTTAATTTTATCCTCTTGTAAATTTGATACCCGATGGGGAAAAGGTTCCTGTTTTCCATTTTCCTCCTGCTTTGCGTTCGCCTGGTTACCCTGGCAGAAGGAACAAAGCAGATTGCACCCTTCGATAGCGCTGCGGGTCAGTTGTGCATTGATAAATCCCGTAACAATTTCGGATTCTTCAATGCAGCGCCTGAGTTCAGGATCAATATCCATGTTGCCGGTACTTCCGAAAAAATAAATTTTGGACTTGGAGCAATCAATTACCTTGTTCAGTCGCAGGTGCAATACCGGTTGACCGACCCCTCGGGCAATATTGTGGTGGGTCCGAATATAGTGCCTGTTTCAGGCCAGCAGGGCTTTATCGATACCTATAAAAAGGCCGTCAATGGTCCGTTTCCCGGTTCCGGGGGATACGACCCGATCCAATACCAGCCTACGGTTCCGGGTGACTATTATCTTGAGTTTTATTACCCCCCCGACAGCCTTACGATTTACAGTGAAAAGGCCCGGATCATGTTTTCTTTTTTCGATATTACCGTGGTCAGTTCAGCGGGTCAGCCTGTTTTGGGCAGGGTTTGGTCGAAAGCCTGGCAGTTTAACTGCGGAAATGTAGAACCGCCCCCTACCAACAACCGTTTCTGGGGTAACATGTTTATCCTTTCCGACGACAGTATCGTGACAGCTGTGAATTGCAATGGATTTATAGGGGGAACCTTCTCTATTTCAAGTAACAAAACTGGCTGTTCCACCACCGGGAATATCAGCGTCGACCGCCAGTCGCGAACCGGTTTTCATACCTATCCGCAGTACAAGATATTCCTGGCAGACCCCGACAGCAGCATCTTCCCGACCGGAAAAGCCGAGCCGGGGATTATCCTGCCGATAACCACCACCAGCAATTGCAACGGCAGTGTTGATATTAAGGTGAAGGTCGACCAGGACGGGATCCTCGAACTTTTTATTGAAGTAAATCCGCATCCGGGGGCAGATCCTCAGGATGTGAAGATCACAGCCAATGTTTTAGCCAACCCGGGTGGAACCGGTTACAATATTATCCACTGGAACGGAATAGACGGGAAGGGAAACCCTGTGAAAAACGGCACCGCCGTCACAAGTACGATCCGCTTTATCCATGGCATTACCCATTTGCCGATTTATGACATAGAGTACAACGACAACGGCTATAAGGTGGCGGTTATCCGCCCGCCGGGGGTCTCGCCTTCGATTTTCTGGGACGACAGCCTGCTCTCCGGTTCCGGAACAGTTAACCTCACGGGTTGCAATGATCCGCTGGGATGTCATTTATGGAACATCGACATTGGAGATACCAATACCATCAACTCATGGTGGTACGTGGCAAGCGCCAGTGCGCCTAACATTTCATTTACCGTGAAACGGACCCCGCTTAATCCGGGGGCCATCAGTGGCGATCAGAATATCTGCAAGGGAAATACAGTGCAGGTATATTCTGTTGTTCCTGATTCCAATGCAACTTCCTATGTGTGGAACTATACCGGATCAGGCGCTGCCCTGACCAACCATGGTTCATCGGCAACGCTGGGATTTTCGGACACAACCACTTCCGGCATCCTCTCTGTTTCCGGAAACAACCTGGAATGCGGGTCAAGTCCTGCCTCAACGATCCCTGTCACTATTTATCCGTTACCTGCTGTTACACTTAGTCGGTACGATTCCATTTGTTTCAATGCCCCTTCCCTCCCTCTTTCAGGAGGGATTCCGCTGGGTGGAGTGTATTCAATCAATGGTGTGGTAAGGAAAATGCTCAATCCGGCCCTTGAAGGTGCCGGATTGAGCAGCATTGTTTATCGCTATACCGACATCCATGGGTGCTCGAATGCCGACACTGCAGCCCTCTGGATTACAAACGGCAAGGGTTGTGAAATCGTCATCCGGGTTCCCGATGCTTTTTCACCAAACGGTGACGGTGTGAATGATCATTTCCTGCCTCTTTCGGCCAACATACGACAATTCAGTATGAACATCTACAGCCGGTCCGGACAACTGGTTTTTTCTTCAGAAGCAGTGACCAATGGCTGGGATGGCACTTTTCAAGGGCAGCCGTGTACCGGGGGAACCTATGTTTATGTTATTGTTTACAAATCGTCGGAGTCTCCTCCCGAATTCAGGAGCCTGTCAGGAACTTTGACACTCGTGAGGTAACCTGTCGAAAATCCGACCCCGGAAATAAAAAACATTTATTCTTATTATCCGATCCTGAACCGTTGGATAATTGCAAATAAATAAGCAATTTTGCCATCTGTTTTTTCCTTATCAATACATTTATTCCCCTTGCATATGAAAGATACCCCCATCAGTTACGAAGTGGTTCGGCGCCATATTGAAGCAAGCAAAATCAGGAACATCGGCAAGGCTACCATTCGTGAAATCAAGCGTTTGATCAATGGTATTGAAACCGAGACCGGTGAAAAATTTATCCGGATGGAGATGGGGGTTCCCGGCCTTCCTGCGACCGAAATTGGCGTGCAGGCCGAAATTGAAGCGCTGCAAAAAGGGGTCGCCGCCATCTACCCCGACATTGAAGGAACACCAGTGCTTAAAAATGAGGCGGCAAGGTTTGTCAAACTCTTCCTGGATATTGATGTTGAACCGGCCAACTGCGTACCTACTGTCGGCAGCATGCAGGGCGGATTCGCCGCTTTTCTGACCTTCTCGAAAATTCATCGCGAAAAAGATACCACCCTCTTTATCGATCCCGGTTTCCCGGTACATCACCAGCAACACAAGGTGCTGGGCCAGAAATTCGAAACCTTCGACGTGTATGAATACAGGGGCGAAAAACTTCGTGCAAAACTGATCAGCTATTTTGAAAAGGGCAACATCCATTCTGTGCTCTATTCAAACCCCAACAATCCCTCCTGGATTTGTTTTACGGACCATGAACTGCAGATTATCGGCGAACTTGCCAATCAGTATAACGTGATCATTATTGAAGACCTGGCCTATTTTGCCATGGATTTCCGCAAGGATTATTCAGTGCCCGGTCAGCCCCCGTTCCAGCCGACTGTAGCAAAATACACAGATAACTACGTGATGCTGATCTCCAGTTCCAAAGCCTTCAGCTATGCCGGGCAAAGGATCGGGATGATGATCGTTTCGAACAAATTATTCAATACCCGTTCAGCCGACCTGTTACAGTTCTATTCCACGGATATTGTAGGCCGGGCCCTTATTTACGGCACCGTTTATGCCCTGAGTGCCGGTACTGCCCATTCCACCCAGTATGCACTGGCAGCCATGCTGAAGGCCGCCAACGACGGCACCTTTAATTTTGTCGAGGCCGTCAGGGAGTATGGCGAAAAAGCCAAAATCATGAAGGCGATGTTCCTTGCCAATGGTTTTGATATCGTATATGACCAGGACGAAGGGGTACCGATTGCCGATGGTTTCTACTTTACCTTTGCCTATCCCGGTTTCGACGGGGAGGCGCTGCTTGAAGAACTTCTCTATTACGGGATCAGCGCCATTGCACTGAGTATCACCGGAAGCGAGCGGAAGGAGGGGATACGGGCCTGTGTCTCTCTGGTTAAACGCGACCAATTCCCTGCTCTGGAGGAGCGTCTGAAAAAGTTTAACGAAAACCATGCCAACGCGAAATAACGAAGCTGCCCTGTTTTAGCCACCTTCATTACGATGCGGCAAACTTAAACTATTTCTAAATTAGACCAATAAACTCACTTTCTACCGGCCATTGTGCCTGTTGTTCAAACAATTTTCAGTAATTTCGCAAATGTGAATCTGTTAACAATACAACCCCTATCATATGGCAAAAATCAAAGGTGATATCGTAATCAACACCGAACGTTGCAAAGGCTGTGAAGTATGTATAGCAGCCTGCCCCTTCACGGTGATCCAGATGTCGAAGGAAGTGAACAGTAAAGGATATCATTTCGCAATGAAGGTGAATGACGAATGTACAGGTTGCACCAATTGCGCCCTGGTTTGTCCCGACGGTGTGATCACCGTATACCGGGCCAAAGTGACAACCGAATAAAAACCAAAAAACGATACTCAATGGGTGAACTTAGATTAATGAAGGGCAACGAAGCTGTCGCTGAAGCCGCTATCCGCGCCGGTTGCGACGGTTATTTCGGATACCCCATAACTCCCCAGTCCGAGGTAATGGAATACCTGATGGCCGAAAAGCCATTTGAAAGGACCGGGATGGTGGTATTACAGGCAGAAAGCGAAGTTGCCGCCGTCAATATGATTTATGGCGGAGCAGGAACCGGAAAAATGGTCATGACCTCCTCCTCCAGCCCCGGTATCAGCCTGATGCAGGAGGGTATCAGTTATATGGCCGGTGCAGAACTTCCAGGTCTGATCGTCAATATCGTCCGCGGTGGTCCCGGGCTTGGTACGATCCAGCCTTCACAAGCCGATTATTTCCAGGCTGTAAAAGGCGGCGGACATGGCGATTACAAAATGCTGGTGCTGGCCCCTGCTTCCGTTCAGGAGATGTGCGACCATGTGAAACTGGGTTTTGACAAAGCTTTTCAATACCGTACACCGGTTATGATCCTCTCTGACGGAGCCATCGGACAGATGATGGAAAAGGTCGTCCTTTTCGATCAGATTCCGCGCCGTACCGACGCAGAGGTGATTGCACAGTGCCCATGGGCGTCGAACGGACGGCCATCCTCCCGCAACCACAACATCATCACCTCCCTCGACCTCGACCCGGCTGGCCAGGAACGGGTTAACCTGAAACTCCAGGCGAAGTATAAAATGATGGAAGAAAACGAGGTGCTTTATGAAGAAATTCAATGCGACGATGCTGAATACCTGTTTGTAGCTTTCGGACTTTCCGCCAGGATCTGCCAGAAGGCCATCGACCTTGCCCGGGCCAAAGGCATTAAAGTCGGCCTCTTCCGCCCCATCACCCTCTTCCCCTTCCCTGCAACCGAGGTGTCAAATGTCGGCAACCGCGTAAAAGGGATCTTGGTAGTGGAGATGAATGCAGGACAGATGATCGAAGATGTTAAACTTTCGGTGGGTTGTAAAGTGAAGATCGAACATTTCGGTCGATTCGGCGGCATAATCCCCTCCCCGGATGAAGTTGTATATGCACTCGAACATAAAATTATCGGAGGCTGATCATGGAAGATATATTCGCAAAAACAGAAATACACAAGCCGGAAAATATTGTCTATAAAAGGACCGACCTGCTCGTTGACCGGCCCCTAAGCTATTGCCCGGGTTGCGGACACGGTACCGCCCACAGGATGCTGATGGAGGTAATTGAAGAGATGGACATCACCGAAAAAACCATAGGTGTTTCCCCCGTAGGCTGTTCGGTACTTGCTTACGATTTTTTAAATATAGACATGCTGGGGGCCGCCCATGGCAGGGCTCCGGCACTGGCAACCGCCATCAAACGGCTGTGGCCCGACCACTTCGTCTTTACATACCAGGGCGACGGCGACCTTGCCGCCATCGGTACTGCTGAAACCATTCACGCCTGCAACCGCGGAGAAAATATAACCGTTATCTTCATCAACAATGGTATTTACGGGATGACAGGAGGCCAGATGGCCCCGACAACCCTTCCGGGCATGCGTTCATCCACCTCACCCTACGGCCGCGATGTACCCACGATGGGACACCCGTTGAAAATCACGGAACTGATCTCACATCTGCCGGGAGTGTATTATGTGACCCGTCAGGCGGTTCATACGCCAAACGCAGTCCGTAAAACCAAAAAAGCCATCCGCAAGGCGTTTGAACTTCAGAAGGAGAACAAAGGATTGTGCTTCATCGAGATCGTTTCCAACTGCAATTCAGGATGGAAAATGACTCCTGTTCAATCCAATAAGTGGATGGAAGACAACATGTTCCCATTTTATCAGCTTGGCGACATCAAAGTTGACGGGAAACTGGTAGAGAAAAAAGAGCAGGTGGAAAAGGAATAACCTCCGTTCAAGATCTGAAATGCGTTTTTCAATATTCGATATTCATATAATATGACAGAAGAGATCATTATAGCCGGTTTCGGAGGACAGGGTGTCCTCTCCATGGGAAAGATCCTTGCCTATTCAGGCGTGATGCAGGATAAAGAAGTTAGCTGGATGCCTTCCTACGGACCTGAGATGCGTGGCGGAACAGCCAACGTTACCGTTATTATCAGCGACGAGAGAATCAGTTCCCCCATTCTGAATTCATACGACACTGCCATTATCCTGAACCAGCAGTCGATGGATAAATTCGAGAAAACTGTAAAACCGGGCGGCCTGCTCATCTATGACCCAAACGGACTTACCCGCTTCCCCGAACGTAAGGATATCAACATCTATTCGATCGAAGCAGCCGATGAAGCAGCCAGGCAGGGTCTTTCAAAGATCTTCAACATGGTTGTCCTGGGGGCGTTTCTGAAACTGAAACCCCTGGTTGCCCCTGAATTTATCCGCAAGGGTTTACAAAAATCACTTCCTGCACGTCACCATGCCCTGATCCCCGAAAACGAAAAAGCCATCGATCGGTAAAGGTTTGCTCAAGGCTGTGCACCTGGTCAATAAGACCTCACCGAAACCGGTG
>CAIYQH010000079.1 GCA_903928285.1 uncultured Bacteroidales bacterium | reverse complement strand
TTGGTTCAGAATCGGCTGTCCGCTAAAATTTGTACTTTTACCCATGGCTAACTTTGTTTGTGTCGTAACTACAAAGGTAACCATCATGGGTTGGCCTTAACCGGCCAACCCTACTTTAAAGTTTTACCGGACAACAGTGAAAAAAAATGAAAGTTTTACCTTATTCAGGATCGAAGAGTATGAGTGAAGGCGGACACTTTCCTGAATATTTATTATGTTTGCCTTATAAAACGGAAGTATGAAAAGAGATGTCCTGGATTTTTTATCCCAGCTGGAAAATAATAACAACCGCGATTGGTTTCATGCCCACAAAGATCAGTACGATGCGGCCAAGCAGGAGGTGGAATCGTACGTTAATTCAATCATTCACCTCATTGCAGGGTTTGACGAATCGGTCAGGTTTGTGGAGGCAAAGGAATGCATGTTCCGCATTTTCAGGGATGTGCGGTTTGCCAAAGACAAATCGCCCTACAAGACCAACATGGGAGCGTGGATTACACAGGCAGGCAGGAAAGGAACCGGGCCGGGGTACTATATTCATCTCCAGCCGCAGGGTTCTTTCCTGTCGGCAGGCGTTTACATGCCTGAGCCGGAACAACTGAAAAAGATGAGGAAGGAGATCTATTACAATGTGTCAGAATTCCTGGCAATCCTGAATGATAAAAAACTCAGGAAATATTGTGACGGATTGTCGGTAATAGAAAAGGTAAAGACGGCGCCAAAGGATTTTCCGAAAGATTTCGCTGAAATCGACCTGCTGAAGCACAAACATTATATCCTTACCTACCCTGTAGGGGATGAGGTGGTGAATTCCGATCTCTTTAATGAATTGCCTGCCACGGTTTTTAAAACAATGGTCCCTTTCAACCTGTTCCTGAAAAGGGCGCTGGATTAACTCAAATATCCAATGATCGTTTGCTGGCCGGTAACCTTCTGGTTCAGCTTGATCTCCAGTTTGGTGTCAACCGGCAGGAGCAGGTCGACCCGTGAACCGAACTTGATGAAACCCAGTTCCTCTCCCTGGATTACAGGTTCGCCAACCTTCGGGTAACATTTGATGCGCCGGGCCATAGCACCGGCAATCTGTCTGACCAGGATCTTTTTATGATCAAAGGTCTGGATGACAGTGGTTGACCTTTCGTTTTCCAGCGATGCCTTGGGATTAAAGGCGACCATGTGTTTGCCGGGATGATAAAAATAATAGACGATCTCGCCGCCAACCGGGAACCAGTTCACATGGACATTGGTTGCCGACATAAAGATCGAAACCTGGATCCGTTCATCCTTGAAGTATTCCGGTTCAATGGTGCGTTCAATGACCACCACCTTGCCATCGGCCGGGCAAAGGATTACCTTTTCACCGCCCTTTACAATGCGTTTCGGGGATCGGAAAAACCTGACGATCATGATAAAAAACCACAGTCCCAGGGCATACATGCTGTAGTGGAACCAGCTCTGGTCCTCCAGGATGTCGTTTAGTAGCAGCAGGAATGCGGCGACAAATAAAAAGGCTATGAGGATCGTCTTATATCCCTCTCGGTGTATTGTCATAGGAATCAGATAGAAAGTCGTAAAAAGAAATACAAAAATACAAAAGGTGCTGAAATAAGCATGGTATCGAAACGATCCAGGATGCCGCCATGTCCGGGCAGGATCGTTCCCGAATCCTTAATATTCAGGCTGCGTTTGAGCAGCGATTCGGCCAGGTCGCCCAGTGAACCGAAAACCAGGACAATCGCAGCCATTGCCAGCCAGTCGATCAATGGCAGCTCCTTTACCAGGAAATAAAGTCCGATAGCAGAAGAAAGGGTAACAATAGCCCCTGCAATAGTTCCTTCCCATGATTTTTTCGGGGATATCCTTTCAAAAAGCCTGTGCTTGCCGAATTGTTTGCCAAAGAGGTAGGCAACGGTATCATACATCCAGGTGAAGCTGAAATACCCGGTCAGGATCACCGGCAATCCCCAGAATTGAAGCACATCCGGGCGATTAAAGAAGATAAGTAACGAAAAGGGCATTGCCACATAAAAAAAACCGAAGGTCGTGGTAGCCACATTGACCAGTGGGTTTGGCTTATTCCGGTATAATTCTATGATAAAGGAAAAAAGGAACATGGGGACCGGGAGCAGAAACGGGATATAGGAGATCCAAAGATAGTTGATACTGGAGAAACCCGGAACAAGGCATACCAGCATCGTGACAATATACAGGAGCGCACCTGCCATGGTGCCATAGCGTTTCTGGGGCAGGCACAAATCACTGGCGATAATCCCATAAAACTCCCACAGGCCCACTACGGTAATAACAAGAAAGATAAGGGCAAAGACCCAGCCACTGAAAAATAGCGCCAGGAGCAGGATGAAGACCATTGATAATCCGGTGATCGTCCGGGTCCAGAAATTACTCATCCGCTTTCAGTTTAAATTGGAGGTGTTAAGTCGTCGATCAGGAATACATAAAGCTCTTTTGGTCCATGTGCGCCCATGACCAGCGTTTTCTCAATATCGGCCGTCCGGCTTGGGCCGGAAATAAGCGAAATCATGGAGGGGTAGTTTTCCCTGTATTTTTTCTTGAGGTTATTCAGGGCCTGTTTCAGGTCGGGCACCAGTTGGGAGGTGTAGGCGAGTACCAGGTGAATCTCGGGATAGACGGTAAGACGGCGCCCCGGGCTAAGCCTGGAAGAGACCATGACGGTGCCAAGCCGTGCAACCAGATATTCACACCGGGTGATGCCGATCCTGGCATCCAGCATGGCATTGGGATCGGATTCGTAAGGAATCCCTCCCGGTTTCAGCAACTGGTGAATTTTCGGGTCCTGGCAATAAAGAAGCCCCCAGTTTTTTTCAATGATAAAGGAACGCAGGGTTGCGATAAATTCATCTTCATTTTCGCAATAAACAAACTTACCGGCAATTTTGACCAGCGCCTCGGCAAAGGTCACATCCAGCGGCTCGGTAATATCAGCATAGACGGAAGAATCCTGATCGATAATGGGATAGGGAGTCTCGGTCTTTTCGATCAGGGCATCCCTGACTTTTTTCAGGGTCTTTTCTCTGGAGGTGCTTTCTTCCATACCTAAACAAGGATCATCTTATGATAACAATGTGGTCTGAGGTAGTTTATCAGTTTCCTCTTCCTTATCCCAGGGGCGTTTGCCGAAGATCTCCTCGAGATCCTCCCTAAAGATGACTTCGCGGTCGAGCAGTAAAGTAGCCAGTTGTTCAAGTTTTTCGCGATTTTCTCCCAGGAGCGTTTTCGCCCTTTCATAGGCAGCTTCAACGATTTTCCGAACCTCCTGGTCAATGGTCTCGGCAGTTTTTTCACTGTAGGGTTTCTGGAAGGAATATTCATTCTGACCGCTGGAATCGTAGAAGCTGATATTCCCGATTTCTTTGTTCAGTCCGAAGTACACCACCATGGCATAGGCCTGCTTCGACACCTTTTCAAGGTCGTTGAGGGCTCCGGTCGAGACCTTGCCGAAGATCAGTTCTTCAGAGGCGCGGCCTCCCATGGCTGAGGTGATCTCGTCGAACATCTGTTCATAGGTGGTGATCTGCCGTTCTTCGGGCAGGTACCATGCAGCGCCCAGCGCTTTTCCGCGTGGCACAATGGTGACTTTAACCAGGGGATGGGCATATTCAAGCAGCCAGCTGGTGGTTGCATGACCCGACTCATGGTAGGCGATTACCTTTTTTTCATGAACGGAAATGATCTTGTTGCGTTTTTCCAATCCGCCGATGATACGGTCAATGGCATCCAGGAAATCCTGTTTTTCGATGGTTGATTTGTTCTTCCTGGCGGCAATGAGGGCTGATTCGTTGCAAACGTTTGCAATATCGGCACCTGAAAAGCCGGGGGTTTGTTTGGCGAGGAAGCCTACATCGAGACCCGGGTCGAGCTTCAGTGGTTTCAGATGGACCTGGAAAATGGCTTTTCTTTCTTCAAGATCGGGAAGTTCCACATTGATCTGGCGGTCGAAGCGGCCGGCACGCATCAGGGCGCGGTCGAGAATATCGGCGCGGTTGGTGGCGGCGAGGATGATCACGCCTGCATTGGTCCCGAAACCATCCATCTCGGTGAGGAGCTGGTTCAGGGTGTTTTCACGTTCGTCGTTGGCGCCGGTGATGGCGTTCCGGCCGCGGGCCCTGCCGATGGCATCGATCTCATCGATAAAGATGATACAGGGCGCCTTTTCCTTTGCCTGCCTGAACAGGTCCCTCACACGCGAGGCGCCCACGCCTACAAACATCTCGACAAAGTCAG
>CAIYQH010000078.1 GCA_903928285.1 uncultured Bacteroidales bacterium | reverse complement strand
CTTGTCGTGGATCCTGTAAACTATGTGAGCCGAAGTGGTATCCATCGACATCGTGTATAATTTGTACTTTCCAACCATCACCGGCGGATTTCCCCAATGGGGAACCAGGAAGGTAAAGGTCCATTTCCAGCTGGCATCGTGAACCGGCATGCAACTGATATGCTGGCCTGGACTGTTGAGCGTCACGAACCTGATGGTGTCTCCTGCCGGAATGGTATCGTTGGCCAGGATGTTGTATACCTTGTTGAAACCGGGATAGAGATCGATCGTGTCGTTTACGGCCCTGAAGGTGCCGCTCCCCTGAGAGAATGAATGGAAACTGATGGCAGTAAACAGGAAAATCCAGAAAACAATAATGTATTTACTTAAAAGACGCTTCATAAGATTGCCTCCTTATATGATGAATAATTATGGATGTGGAATTCACCTGTAAATATAATGAATATTGCTGAAAAGTCAAGAGCCGGAAGATAATATTCCATAACTATTTCAGGGTATTATTCTGTTACTCTAAACCTTACAAAAAATGGAGATGGCAATCAGCCTAACAACCAGTCATTTGCATTCAACTGATTCCTGCTGATTAACCTGCCGGTTGTACTCCACGGCAAGCGATTGTCCCTCCTGAATGCTAACGGAACAAAAAATAGAAACCTGTGAAAGCCAGGGAATAGCATTTCCGACATGAATAATTTCATGTTTATTTTTTCACAAATAAAAGAGAGTTCGCTTTGATTTGTCAGAATAATGAGTAATTTTATCTGCTCATTTACAGCATGTTAAATAGAAACATTCTAAATTAAAAACCCATATGAAATTACCAAAATCCATTTCGAACTGGATCAGTATTACCGGTTTTATTTTTGCAATCAACAGTCTGATTCTCATTCTGGTATTATTTGTTCAGGCGCTGATGACCGAACATCAGAATCCTTATAACGGGATTTTTACCTACATCATTCTTCCCACCATTATGGTGATCGGTTTACTCATGATCCCGATCGGGATGCTGATCAACCGTAAAAAAACGCATGATCCGAGTCAGCGGTGGCCGGTTCTCGATATGAACGTTCCCCGGCAGCGTCAGAAGCTGGTGATGGTATCGGTTTTTACCTTTATGTTCCTGATCGTGTCGGCCATGGGTAGTTATGAAGCTTTCAACTATACCGAGTCTATTGAGTTCTGCGGCAAACTCTGTCACAAGGTGATGGAGCCGGAATATGTTACCTACCTGCATTCTCCGCATGCACGCGTTGCCTGTGTCGAGTGCCATGTGGGCGAGGGCGCCGGGTGGTATGTGAAGTCGAAACTGTCGGGCTTATACCAGGTTTATTCGGTGATTTTCCACAAATATTCGCAGCCTATCGAAACGCCGATCCATAATTTGCGCCCGGCCCGTGAAACCTGTGAACGCTGTCACTGGCCGCAGAAATTCTATGCCAGGAAACTTCGCAGCCAGCGGGTTTATCTGACCGATTCGCTGAATACCGAAATCAACTATTCCATGTTGATGAAGATCGGCCCCAATTACAGTCCGCTGGGTCTGAAAGAGGGGATCCACTGGCATATCAATTCCGATATGCGGATTGAATATATCTCGCCGGGCAAGGATCGTGAATCCATTCCCTGGGTAAAATATACCAACCTGAAGACCGGCGATGTGCAGATTTTCCAGGATACGGATAACATGCTCGATAAAAAGGCGATCGATACCCTGCCTCACAGGGTTATGGACTGTATGGACTGTCACAACCGCCCTTCGCATTCCTATAAATCGCCCATCGTATATTTTGACAATGCCATGCTTACCGGTGATATTCCCCAGGAACTCCCGTTTATTAAAAAGGTGGCCATGAATGTACTGAAGGGCAACTTCAGCAATAAGGATTCGGCCTTCACCTATATACGCGATAGTATCAACAATTTTTACAAGACCGGGTATCCGTCCATTTACAAATCGCAGAAACCATTGATTGACAAGGCCATTGCAGGGATCGAAAGCGCTTTTTCGCTGAACGTGTTCCCCTATATGCGTGCCTCCTCCAACAAGTATCTCAACCACATCGGCCACCTGGAGTCGGACGGATGTTTCAGATGCCACTCCGACCGCCACAAAAGCGATAAGGGAAAGGTG
>CAIYQH010000077.1 GCA_903928285.1 uncultured Bacteroidales bacterium | reverse complement strand
TGGCCGGAAATGATCCGGGGAAAATCTGGAACTGGGAATCCCCTGCAGGACAAAAAAGACTGCAGAGAAGGACCGGCCTCCTTACCCCGGGGTTAACACCCGGAACATCCGTTCTGGAACTGGGATGCGGAACCGGGTATTTTACAAAGGAGATCATTAAAACAGGGTCTATGGTGACAGCCATCGATATCTCCCCTGATCTGCTGGAAATCGCCCGAAAAAATATCGTTGCTGAAAACCTGAGGTTTTGCCTGGAAAATGCTTATGCCATGAACTTCCCTGACGCATCGTTCGATTACGTCATCGGCATCTCCGTACTTCATCACCTGGAATGGAAGTATGCGCTCAGTGAAATTTTCCGTGTAATGAAGCCGGGAGGTGTGGCCAGGTTCGTAGAACCCAATATGATGAACCCGCAGATCGCTATTCAGAAAAACATCCCGGTGATCAAACGCCTGCTGGGCGATTCCCCCGGAGAAACTGCGTTTTTCAGGTTTATACTGAACCGAGAGATGAAAAGGGCAGGATTCCGCTCCGTCAGGATCATCCCGTTCGATTTTCTTCATCCCCTCATCCCTGCAAAAGCGGTAGGTTTCGTTGACGGATTAGGCAAAATCCTTGAAAAAATCCCGATCCTGAAAGAGATCGCAGGTTCACTCTACATTACGGCGGTAAAACTGGATAAGGAAGGTTGAATACCTGCTGCTATTTGCAGTCTTCCGCCAAAGGATGAAAAAAAACTACCCCTCTTTGGTTTTTATAATTTTCAGGGTCATGAACATGCAGGTCTGTTTTGACAACGCTGCTAAAATCCTGTCAACAGCGCGGAACAGGTTAAAAGCGCCATCCGGAACAAATTGTTTGAAAGAGACTCCCCCGCTCAGGAGATACCGTAAGGGGGTATGATATTGGATCATTTCAACTTCCAGGCCGGGAAACTCACTTGTAAAATGCCTCTTATCTCTTTCAAACACGATCCAAAGCAGGCATCCGTTTGCCTGGCTTAACGGGCCATCTCCGGGGATTTGCCAGGTTCCATCCGGATCAAATGGTTCATGATGGAATCGCTGAAAGATGAAACGGCCCCAAAGGCTGTTCGCCGGTTCAATCATAATCAGCTTTCCGCTTTTCTTTAAGACCCGGTTGACTTCTGATAAAAACAACCGTGCATCCGGCAGATGATGAAAAGTATCAACCATGAATATGCCACTCACAGAACTGTCAGGAAAAGGCATCTCCAGTGCTGAAAATGTCATATCATTGGATGGCAGGGGCAGAATGTCGGATGTAATGATATCAGGAATAAGCTTCTTTAAAAATCCGCCACCGGATCCGATTTCAATGACCGGGCCAGTAGGAAGATGCGACTTTTCAAGGACAAATGTCTCATACCATTCCCTATACAGTTTATTGAGAAATACTTTTGACTGAATGGTTGCCCTATGTTCTTGCGTTCTCCCGGGATCATCCAGCGAAAAGTCGCTTTTATATTTGAAACTTGTCAACTCCTGCTCCCTCTTATTTGATCCATGACTGAATAGACCGTCACAATGAGCCGATTCCTGATTCGATGGCTCAACAGTCGCCACCTCGACTGGTCATACCTTTTATGGATCCTGTATTGCTCTTCAAATTGTTTCCTGAACCCTTTTGAACTGATCGAGTCCTTATGCACCCTGAAACAGGCAAGGTCTTCACGCATGTAGCCGGGGGCTCCCAGCCTGCCAAGCCGCAGCCAAAGGTCGAAATCCATGGCGGTCGGCAGTTCTGTATCAAGCAGGCCCGCCTTTGCCAGTGCCGCGCGCCGGATGAAAACGGCCGGCTGTGAAATGAAATTCTCCACCAGCAGGCGGTTGTAGCTGTAGTTCCTGGCCGACCTGTTTTTATAAGCCGTGATCCATTTCCGGATCTCCCGGTCTTGTTCATCTATGATACGGCAGTTACCGTAAAGCCAAAGGCTTTCGGGATGGCAGTCAAACCAGCCGGCTACCTTTTCCAGGGTCCCTGCCAGGTAGAGATCATCGGAATTAAGCCACCCGATGATTTCCCCGGTGCACATGGCAAATCCCTTGTTCAGGGCGTCAGCCATGCCCTTGTCGGGCTCCGACACCATCCTGATCCTGCCCGCATAGCGCTGTAATACCTCCAGCGTCCCGTCCGACGATCCCCCGTCGATGACAATATATTCAACAACCCTGTCGGCCTGCTGGCTCAACACACTTTGCAGGGTTCGGTCGATAAAAAGAGCCTGGTTAAAGGAGGGGGTGACGATGGAGAAGCCCGTTCGTGCAGATCCAGGTGCCATATTTTATCCTTTGAATGATTTGTCCGCCGCTGAAGTCATGACGGCTATGATGGCATCGCTTACCTGTGCGGTCGTGATGGATGCAATTTCAACAGTCGACCCGTTGATAAACTTGGCGTGAAGTTCAACCGGGTCCATCTTTTCATAATTCCCAGGGACCACGCAGGCCATATTGCATCCTGCCGCCACCGGGTAAGGAACAAAGCGCCCGTAGTGATTCATCTGCGAAACCACCACCATCGGGATATTCAGAGCCGCACCTATATGAACGGCAACAGTATCATTCGTCACCAGCAGCGACGATTGAGAGATCAGCCTGATAAGCTGGGGAAACCTGGTTTTCCCGGCAAGGTTGATCAGCGGGAACTCTGAAAGGCCGGCAATCTCCGCAGCAATCCCGGTATCATCCGGTCCACCTGCAATAACCACCTTTACCCCGTATTCCCTGTGGACAAAATCGCTGATGACCGCAAACTTAGAGGCCGGCCACTTCCTGAAAGACAACTGGGCGCCCGGGAAGATCACCGCAAGTTTCCCATCGACATCCATCAGTTTAACTTTTTCAAGGGAACCCAGCTCAAAAAAAGGTTTGACAACCGGGGCTGGTTTCTCCAGGATGGTTTCAAAAAAGATCCTGTTCCTGTCAACCTCAAAAATAACCGAATGATCAATGTTTATAAGCCGTGTATACCAACTGGAGGCAAATCTTGAATACACAGGGTTAATATTGACGGCATCGCCCATAAAACCAATCCGTTCCTCAACCCCGGCAATTTTTGCGAAATAATCAAAGAGAAATTCCCTGGAAAAAACCGGGTGGATGACCACCGAAAACTGCCCTGCGATGCTCCTCGCAATTCGCATATAATAGAAGATATCAAGGTAGATCCTGTTTTTCCTGAGCCATAGGTGATCATCGAAACAGTCACCGTCGAATTGTTCAACCAACTCCCGGTACACTGCATTACCGCAAAAGGTGATGTGATAGTCCCTGTATTTTTCACTGTTTCGTAAAATCCTCAGGAAATTTCTCACCAGGATATAATCGCCGGCGGCATCAGGCTTAAGGATCAGCAGTTTTTTCAGGGGCTTCGCGGGTTTGTTCAGAAACAACAAAGAAATGCCGGCCAGCAGGTAAATAACACAGGAGATATATCGCAGATAAATACGCGTAAGGACTCTCTGAACCCTGAAACTTACCGTCATACCGTTTCATTTTTTAAAGGTGGGTCCCCGGGCACAATCCGGGAATGGTTCTGCCATTTTACCACCGTCAGTACCACCCACTGCGGGAATATTTTATACAGGGCCTGCACCAGAGCCGACAGGATAACCAGGAAACCGAAATAGCACCGCTGTCTTAATTTTATTGGTGACAGGCGTTTCACAAGCCTTGTCCTTTCCCTTGCAGACTGAACCTGCTTCCGGTCTGATACACCTCCCGTTTTCCAAACGGATACCGTGACCGGAATCTGGACAAACCGGTATCCCTGGCAATAGAGACGGTAAAGAAGTTCATGATCGGCAGCAATCCTGAACGATACATCGTACCCCTGGTGCAGAAGGATCCCGCGTTTGAAAAACACACTCTGGTGGCTGCAGACCATGCCCTTCCACAGTTGATTTGCCGGTAGTGCCGGTCTGAAAACGCTGAAACCCGGATAGGCTGCAACACTGTCTCCGTAAACAACATCGACATCCCCGCGAGGATTTTTGAAAACAGAGGTTAAAATATTATTTGCCGCAAAAACATCCCCGGCATTCATAAAATTCACCCAATCTCCAGTTGCGAGGATCAGACCTTTATTCATCGCATCGTAGATTCCCCCGTCGGCCTCGCTGACCCAGAAGGCTATTTTTTCCTGATTGCTTTTGATCACCTCCAGCGTTCCGTCGGAAGATCCGCCATCCATAACGATCCATTCAATCTCCTGATAATCCTGGTTTGATACGCTGATGGCGGTTTGCTGCAACTCCCTGGCTGAATTGAGGACAACAGTAACAATAGAAATTTTTGGCTGGCCGTATCTCATGGTATACCTGCAAAACTATTGATTCCGGCTGAATATTTCATCAAGTTTCTTGCTGACAACGCCAGCATCGAAATAGGCTGCAAAGATTTTTTCAGCTTCTCTGCATTTCTTAGCGTACCAAAGCTGGTCCGTTAGCAACCGCGTTAATTCAGCAGCAAAGGATTGAGGGTCGCCTGCAACGATAAACTCCTTCAATAGGCCGGGGGGCATGCCGCAAAGCCCTTTTGGCGTGCTTACCACAGGGATCCCATACGCCAGTGATTCGACAACCTTGACCTTCATCCCGGTTCCTCCCTGCATGGGATTGATGGAAACCCTGCTTTTCATGTAAACATCACCCAGGTCCTGAACATATTCTGTTTTCGTAACCCCGGGCAGGTCAATGGAAAACCTGGCGACTTTTCCGACTACCCGGATCTTGATACCTGCCGGAAGTAACGGGAATACCTGCCCGAAAAACCATGCAAGGCTCGCCATATTCTCAGGATTATCGAAACCAATGAAAAGAATATCAAATTCCTTTTCCTTCGCAACCAGGGCAGGCTTTTCCATGAAAACCGGTACAAAAAAATATACCGGTTTCGGAGCATGGACCGAAAAAAACGCCAGCTCCTCATAGGACAAACAGATTGCCTTGTCAAAAAGGTTGACCCTTTCTGCTTCATCTTCAATGGCAGCATCCAGGCTGCCTCCGCCGGCGCTGGTTCCAGAGAGCTTAAGGGAAACGAAGTCCTCGATGGTAAGGATACTCCTCGTCCCGGGTGGCAAGCCTTTTTTCAGCAGGTTGGCCCAGTAGACATATCCGATGACCACATATTGATACCTGTTGTTCCGGATGATTTTATCAAACATCCTGGTCATCCCGGGAAAGGCATAATCAGGCAGCTGAATGCCCCTGGCTGACGGTTTCATGTTCAAAAACGGGAGAAGTCTTAATAAAAAGTCCCGGAGCAGTTTCAGGTGGTACCCGATCCTGAAATCATACAGGAACAACCGGTCGACCAACTGGTCGGTGTTTCCGCTCTTAAAATTTTCCCACCGGCTTTCAAAATGGCGCAGTCCCAGCAAATCGATGGTAAATCCCTTTTCCTTCAACGATCTTGCAAATTCATAATACCGCTTGTGAACCCCGCTCTTCAGTGCAAAAAAATTATGCGGAAATACGATCAGTATTTTCCTGGGTGGCATCATGGGGCTGGGTTGGTTTTAACAAATGTCTCTTTGATTGCCTGGAGATATTGTGTTCCCCACTGCCTGTCGGGCTCCAGGTAGTTACCTTCTGCCCATTCATTCCACGATTTGATGATGAGCAGGCTGTGTTCCCTCTTGTTATTCAGCACGAAACGTATGGCCGACTCAAGGTGCGTCCTGAACAAAGCTGGGTTGGATCCTGTAAACACCATCCCGTTTCTCCCCGACCTGGGCGTATTATCCCAGTTAGGCAGAATACAGGGGATGAAATCATTGTTTGAAAAATGGTCAAACCGGTAGTGCCGGATGATGTCCTGATAACCGATGACCATCGGGTAACGGCTCAGGATATGCCGTTTAAATGAATTTTTCAGCGACCGGAAAAAATTTTCCTGGTAGGTATCAACGTAATGTCCGGGCATATAGACCGTCATTTCATTGAACCCATCCTTGCGGTAATCCCATTGGAGGTGGTTCACACCGATAAAATAGATCCCGGCGAAACCGTTCTTTACGGCAAGGCTGTTCCACAGATCGGTAAACTCCCTGAGTTGCGGGAAGGTTGAAGGCTCATAGATAAAAAATACCGGTTTGTTGTCAAGCCTGATATACCTGGGGTCGTTGAATGCCTTGAGCAGGCTGTGAAAATGGGCAATATGGTCCTCTTTACCGGGGTAGGTTTGTTCAATCAGCGTCTTATCCTTAAGCCCGTGCCAGATGCCTGTCCAGGATTGATTTGCCCATGCCAGGCAGAAAGGAAAATCGGGCTGGCCGCTTTCCAACACCTCATTAAAGGGACGTTCGAGCAGTTGTTTGCCGTTTCCAAACCAGTAATGCCAGTAGATAAACCCCCCCAGGCCTGCCTCCTTTGCCAGCATTGCCTGTGCCTGCCTGGTTTCGGGAACCCTGAGGTCATAATAGCCAAGGTCGGCTGGCAGGTTAGGCTGATGATGGCCGTAAAAAAAACGCTTTGCCCTGGTGGTATTGGTCCATTCGGTAAAACCCCTGCCCCACCATTCGTCGTTTTCGGGGATAGGATGGAACTGGGGCAGATAAAAGGCGAGGGTTCTGATAACCGGTGGATTGATTCCCATGTTTATTAAATCTGCTTTCAAAATTAATTAATCGTCCCGTTACTGCAGCTTTAAAAAGGGCCCTGCCGGCTGAACAAACCCTGAATGCTCCTTCCTGAATCAAAACATACCGCGAAAATAATCATCATTGGCCAGGAATTACTGTCGTGCCCCGACTTTAATCTCCGATCCACTGCCCGATCCTTCTACGTTTTTTGAACCAAGAACCAGGGATTCAGCAGACTTTCCTTGTTATATACCAGTTCCATCCCTGTTTCGGGGTTTGCCAGGCTATATCCGGCGGCCTTTGCAATAGCGTGTCCGGCAGCCGTATCCCATTCCATGGTCGGGGCAAAACGGGGGTAAACATCCGCAGCGCCCTCGGCCACCATGCATATTTTCAGGGAGCTGCCCCGTGAAACCACCCTGACGGGGGCAAACTTGCGTTCAACCTCCTGGATAAACGCAGTCGTCTCCGCACTCATGTGCGACCGGCTGGCTACAACAGTATATCCGGGATGTTCCCTGACAGGCAATGGTAGTCGTGATGAGGCTGTAAACAGCATTTCATGGTCATGATCCTGAAGCCATCCCTCCTTTAAAAGCAGCTTATAAGCCCCGTACTTTAGGGTCCCGAAATACAACTCCCCGGTGACCGGCGTGAAAATAACCCCCAGCACGGGTTTGCCCTGTCTCACCAGGGCAATGTTGACGGTGAAATCGCCATTCCGCCTGAGGAACTCTTTGGTACCATCGAGCGGGTCGACGATCCAGCATTCATTCCAGTTCCGGCGCACCTCCCAGGGTACCTGCAGCGATTCTTCGCTGATCACGGGAATCTCCGTTCCGGCAAGGTAACGGAGGATGACCTCATTCGACCTTCGGTCGGCAAGGGTAAGCGGCGACAGGTCTGATTTATAGGAAACCTCCTGTTCACCTGAACCATATACGGAAAGAATGGCCTCCCCGGCCTCCACGGCAGCCCTTATTACCAATGTCAGCAACTCCTTTTCTTCCATCTCTTTTTTATCCTATTATCTGCGGTTTGGACCAGGATAATTCATTTACCTGAATATTCCCAGCCTCCCGACAATTTCCTCCCGGTGATCCTCAAGATAGGGTCCCTTGAAATGAGTTCCATCAACAAAACAGCTGTCAGGATAGGATACCATATGGTCAAAATACCCGGTAAACATATCATCAAAACCATTGTTATGGATACCTGCACGTAAGTGTTTGTAATTGTGTAACTGCCGCACAAGAGATTCCCTTACAGGGGAAGCAACAAAGATAAGTTCAACATGGTTCGTTTTCGAAAATTCCCTGAGTTTCTTTAAATAAAAGATTCCAAAATCTGTCAGCGTATCGTAATAAATTGGTTTTCCATCATCATAGTTAATATCGGAAAAGGGAAGGATTTTATAAAAGTTGAAAAATGACAGCAAGGCAATGGGTCTTTGGGCAATCTTTTTTACAAGGAACCAATCCAGGTATGGAATATTTGCATAGGAGAAAAAAGATTTAATAAAATGCCCGTAGGTCATCTTCGACTCGAATTTATGGGTTATCCCTATCGGAACCGTAACAATATAAATAACCTTTATATGCGGGTTGGCTTTTAAGGCCCTGCTGGCCATGATATAGCTCTTTGCCAGCAAACAGGGGGCCCCGGTTGCAAGCCAGTTTGAGCGTTTTCCCATCGGGAATAGCTGACCTGCAACACTGCACCCCAATAAAAGGGTGTCGGAGGATATCGGCTTTTCTGTTCCACCCTGGGACTGGTATAGTCTGAAAACGGAAAGTCTTTTTGAAAAATAATTGGACGAAGAGAGTACCAGGGTTCCCGCCAGTTCAAGGAGAATGACCATGCAAAAAAGGTTCAGCAAAACAACCAGAATGAATTTCTTTAGTGTCATAAAGCCAAATTGGTTAATGTTTAAGGGCGGCTCCGGTTAAACCGTTTCTGCCGGTTGCCCCTGTACTAAAAGGGTTGCACTACGTTCCTGATGCAGGAATAGCTCAGGTACCCCATAACCTGGATTCCCGAAATCAATCCTTTCCCAAACGACCCTGAACTCAGGGACCGCGATATTGCTGCCGGAGCAATCAAACATGACCTGCTTTACCAGACCGGCCTCCTGCAGCCTGATAATAAAGGGATTGATCCAGATACCATCGGCTGCATTTTCAGGAACAATCTTGTAACGGAGGATCGTGCCGTCGGAAAGTTTTAAAGAGATCTGCCATTCCTCGTCTTTGTAAAGGAAGCTTTTCAACCGCTGCAGAAATCCTTTGCGACAGGAGAACTTTGCCCTCAGCAAACCCTGTTGGATTTCCGGAACATCAATCCAACCTCCCCGGGTACCCTCAACAGTGCGGAGGCAGGAAACAGTTGCCTCCAGGCTGGTGGTCCTCTTTCTGAGCACCAGGAATTTTTCGTCAGCATAATAAAATCTGTAGTTGCAAAGTAACCTTAACATGGTCTGGGGTTCGTCATTCAGCAGGTAACGGTTATCAATGCCGGCAAACTGTTCAGCAGCCCGGTTTCCGGGCCATTTAACCAGGTCCCAGATTACGTAGGAAGGAGCCTTGTCAGAATTAAAATGGCCGGCATTTTTATGATCGAGCCAGGGGGTATAGCTTGCATAACTCTGGATAACCACCCTCGGCCGCCAGTTAAGACCATTGGCGGCAATCACTGAATAATCCCATGGGTAGGCGTCAACGGTTGCCTTGCCTATTGAATCACGAATCGCCCGGGGCAACACGGAAGAGGCAAGGTTATTCCTGCTTTGGATGACCGCTTTTGACTCAAGCTGGTTAAAACCGGTTAAAAACCCGATCAGGTTGTTGACCCGGAACAATTCGACAGGCCTGGGCCGGTATGCCGCAGCATGCCGTGAGTTGATGGTGATCAGGCAAATTACACCCAGCGCCAGGACAAGATTGCGGTAATGATGCTGATCTTCAAAAATGATGAATATCACCAGGGAGATGGTAATTAACATGATGAAAGCAGCTACGTGGAAAATATCTTCCCGCGACATCCCGTGTTTCCAGGCAGCAAAGAGGGTTAACACGGTCAACAAGCCAAAATAGATCCCGTTCCGCGACCTGCTTAGGAAGGGCAGGGAAAAAAGGGCGACAAGGAAAGGGGATAAAATCCACCAGTTATTTTCAGGATAGAGGGATGCAGCAGCAGCGTTACCCATGGCAAGGTGATATAATCCGGTTACATAGGAAAGAAATCCAACCGGGGTTCCGTACATAATGAACCAGCCCAGGAATATCAGCCCCGGAAGCAGGAGGAGATCACCGCAACTCTTTTTGTAATCTTTGTCCCTGAAAATATAATAGGCTGAAAATGGGATAAACAGGGCAAGCGTGGTTACCGCCAGGTACGATTTGATATAGAAGCCAAAGGCAGTTAACATAAAGGCGGTCAGTTTCAGGTAAAAGCGCTCTTCAAGAAAATAGTTGCAATAGAGCAGGAGGATATTTGCAAGAAGAAGGTTCTGGAAATTGGCGATCGCTGAGATGAGATAGGCAACCGTAAAGAGGATGAGCCATTGTTGTTTCCCCTTCCTGCCGGTTAATCCCGAAATGCCAAAAACCAGCCCGGCTTTTAGGAGGGAGGTGACCACCACGACCCCGACCATTGTGCCGGCCACCGGATAGAGGAAGAAAGCCAGTGGTCCGTGGGGAAATATGATCCCTTTTCCCAGGCTCAGACCTGTTAAGAACAGCGAATTAAATACCCACTTGAGGGAGTTGTCAATTCCGGTTGAAATGTTCCAGCTATATTCGGGGAATGTGCTGATGATGAGGAACATTGCCGCTAAAATCAGTTTCACCAATTCCCCAAGCCGGTGGTTGACCTTTCCGTCAGCTTTTTCGCTGCTTTTACCGAAACCCCGGGAACATGCCAACAACGGAAAAACTTTTTTTCCAGATAGCCCGGCCTTTCTGAAGAACAGCTTTGTTGTCATGATCGGCACACTTTTCAGATTCCTGTTAATGAAAACTTACGGCAAAGGTGGTCAGAACTGAAAATAGAGGAACACCTTCTGCCCGCCGCCAAAAAACACAATGACCAGAACAATCCCGTAATAACAGGCCCAGCGGGCAATCACAGGAATGTTTTTCCCCAACTGTAAAGGAAATTCGCTGTTCCGCCGGAGATATTCAAGGAAGAAGGCAACTGCGGAAGCAACTACCAGTTCAATGCGGGGCAATGGACCCGCCATCTCAGTTTCTGACGGGGAACATATCCCTGACAGAAAATCAAAGGCCTGGTGAATACTGGCCGATTTGAAGAAAATCCAGGCAACCAGTACCACCACCATGGTCAGAACATACTCCGTTGCCCTGAGCATAAATCCCGGGACCGGGTGCATCCTGCGAAGCAGCCTCTGTTTTGGTTTCCTGATGATATGGTATAAGATCAGCAACCCTCCATGAATCCACCCCCAGGCAATAAAGGTATAATTTGCCCCATGCCATAAGCCGGTAAAGGTCCAGGTAATGGTGATGGCCATGATGTAGATGAAAAGTTCGGTTTTGATCAAAAGAAACCTTGCCCCCCTGATCTTTCCTGAAATAAGGTAGGCCACGGGCAGGAAAATGTAGTCCCTGAACCAGCCCGTCAGCGAGATGTTCCACCGGCGCCAGAATTCTGCAATATCGCCGGCAAAATAGGGGAATGCAAAATTACGCCTGATCCTGAATCCAAGCAGCTTCCCGATACCGATCGCCATATCGGAATAGCCCGAAAAGTCGGCATAAATCTGCACGGCAAAAAACACCGCTCCCAGGAGGAGGCTGCCACCCGACATCGTGCCCCTATCACTGAATACCTTCCCTGTAAAGACACTGCAGTTATTGGCTACGACCATCTTCATAAACAACCCCCAGACAAATTGCCGGATACCATCCACAGCCAGGTCAGAATCAAACACCCTGGGAGCCTTTATCTGCGGAAGAAGTGAAACAGGGCGTTCGACCGGACCGGCAAGGATGACCGGGAAAAAACTGAATGACAGCAGGGCGGGGATGATCCTTTTTTCGGCATCCAGCTTACACCTGTAAACATCCATGATATAGCTGATGCCCACAAAAATATAGAAGCTGATCCCCACGGGGAGGAGCAGGTCAAGGGTCAGGGCATGCAGGTGCAACCCCATGGCCGTCATGGAGCTGACAAAACCCTCAATGAAGAAATTGTAATATTTGAAGATGCCCAGTGTGCCGGCATTGATCAGCAACCCCGCCAGCAGGATCATCCTGCGCCGAGCGGGAACCGACGAGCCCGCTATCAATAAACCTGTAAGCCAGTTGACCAGCGAAACTGCCATGAGCAGCAACAGGAATTTCCAGCTCCACAGGCCATAAAAGAAATAACCGGCAACAAGCAGGAACAGGTTCTGCAGTTTCAGGCTTTTCTTCAGGACAAGCCAATAAAGCAGGAAAACAAAAGAAAAAAACAGGGCAAACTCAGCAGAGGTGTATAACATAGGTTTCAGGTTCGCACCCCTGATGAGGCGCTGTGAATTTATCTGTGAAAATTTTTCAAATCCGGCTTCTTGGCGTCCGATAATCAGTGACTATTCCAAGGTTCTGAAACCCATGCCGGCTTCCCTTCTGCCATGGCTAACCCCATTGAAGCCGGACATTCTATTTTGTCGCAATAAACAGCGCTTTTAAACCACCCAGATAGCCATATTTCTCCGACCAGTAAAAAACAACCTCAACATCCCTGAACCCTGTCTCCCTGATCTCATCCGGTAATTGAAAGCTAAAATTATGATAACACAGGCTTCCGTCTTCGCTGAGTGGATTCCCGTGGTATTCCGGCGGCTCCAGGTGAACTATCTGCTCATCATCATCGATATAGGCACGTAAAGTATTAAATTGTTGGTAGGGATAGAACGGAACACAAAAATAGAAAATTCCGCCCTCTTTCAGGCACCTGAATATTTCCCTGATCGCTTGCCTGTAATCAGGGATATGTTCCAGACAATCAAAACTTAGAATATAGTGAAAGCTACTGTCCCGGAAGGAAAGTCTTGTGAGATCCTCATTTCTGATTTGGCTGGTTCCATCGTAATGATTGGTTGTAGCATTGTCCAAATATTCGCTTCCTGTCAATTTTGGATAATGTTTAAGCAACTCCTTATACAGGGGGGTTACCTGTTCGGTGATATAAATCCGGGAGTTGCTGCGTGGTCTCACTTTCGTCATCAAAAAATGATAAATTGCCCTGGTGCGGCCACTCATGCCACAATCCGGGCATACCATACGCTCTCTCCAGTTAGGGATCCTGATATTCCTGTCAAAAAATGAAAATTGAAAATCAACATGAAAATCAACTTTATGCCCACAAATAAAACAAAAACCCCCAATGGTTGTTTGCACCCCGAATTGGCTCAAAGGCAACTCCTTCTCGTCGATTTTCCTTATCAGTTCTTTTTCTGTCTCCAGTAAATGCAGGTACTCCTGGTAATTTCTCAGGTAAAAAACAACCATCCCCTCTGGGAATCCTGTTTGCCTGTTACCGGAGAGAGCGCTATAAGCATCGTTGCAGCCGGCTCGTAAAATGAAATTGAAAACAGCTCTCCCCCACCTGTTGCATTTGCGGGACAATTTTTCAACCAGCATGTGTAATAAATTAAATGGAGGATCATATCTTTTCATACTGGCATGTATTGACGCTGGCTGATCCAGGCCTGATTTCTCCGGAACCTCCCCTGAAAAACCCGATCCTGGAATGAAAAAAATTGAACCTGCAATTTAGGGACATATCCTGACAGTTGAATCAACAGCCAGAAAAACCTTTGAATAACAGAGATAATTGGTCCATTTAAGGTGCCTGAAAGGTGTTTTAAAAAAGCCATTTTTTGAAGGCTGGTTCATAACAATAGAATGAACGCAGCCATCGGACCAGGCAAGGCTCAGGAAAGGATTGGTCCATCCCCACTGGCATGGGTTTTTCATTAAGCAGGTCTTTTCCACAGGCACAAAACCAGAATGGCTGTTGAGCACGGCAACATACTCCTCCTTATATTGCAGCCAGTCGACCGAATAGCGAATGTTCCCCGCAACCATCAATGCAATAAACAGGGAGATGATCAGAAGCGGAATGCGATCGAACCTGAAACCCCGGTAATGGAGAAACAGGGCTGTCAGCATGAAGAGCGGGAGAATGAAAGTTGAAACCGACCTCGAGGCAAAGGAGATCCTGGCGGGTACACCCTGCGCTGAGATGAACAACGTGCCGAGATAAAACAGAAGGGGGAGCATTGAGGCTGCATAAATCCATGGTTTCCTGAATGCGGAACCGAAGGCAAAGAGTACCATGAAAACCATGGAAATACATAACGGTTCATTGTGTAAAACCAACGGCAGATTATCAAGGAATGCGGTTTTGTTAGCATCACTGAATGGATGGATGGTGGTATACCATGCAATGGCGAAGATTAATGCAGAAAGGAGGAGGAGAATATACAATTCAACAGCAGGGCGCCCCGGTTTCCGGAAGAGGTTCTGGTAAACAAGCAGCCCCCCGAAAACCACTGAAGCGGCCATGGCTGACTGGTATATCCGGCTGTATAATACCATCAGAAGGAGCAGGATCACCCTGTCTGCTGTAGTCAGCCTGTTCCTGATAAGATAAAAAAGGATGGGCCATGCAAGGAGCATCACCACCGGATACTCTCCCGAAAGGTGGTAATCCGTGGAGAAATTCAGCGCCACCATGGATAGTAAGGGCCAGATCAGCATGGTCTTGTCATCTTCGCACAGTGCGATATCACAAAGCAGGAATGAAATCAGGTAAACAGAATAGATGCCCAAGGCAAACAGCCTGTTGAGTGCTATAACATCCTTTACACCAAGCTGAAGGGCCAGGACTACAGGCCATTGCGTGAGATAGAGAGAATATTGCCTCGCCCAGTCATGATGGACAAATGTCCTTTTCTGGAGAATCTGAAAGAAATAATATACACCATCGGCCGAAAAATGTTTGTCTATCAGGAAGGAGTTGACAAGTGCAGCCGAGATCAGCAGAAACAGGAACCAGTAAAGTTGTGATTTCTTTCCTGTTGTTGATTCTGCCAAAATTCCCAAAGATCTCTTTGGCCATCTGTCCGAGTTCCGCATGATCTTTATTTTACCGGAGATCGTGAATAAAAGGTTAAAGGCTCTGCTTCAAATTCAATCCTTCGGGTCAGCGGGAATAGGTAACCATTCATAGCGGCGATGATCCTGATCCGGCCATCAGCGACCCTGCTACCCAATATCTCCAACACCTGGTTGTGCAGTTGCCCCTTTGACAACAACCCGGATAACAGAAAGTACCATTTGAAATAACCTGGTTCAAATCAATAACTCTGATTGATCACTATCATACCTGTAACAAGCTGTAACTTCCCTTTGCTTTTTAAAATGCGTTTCATGATTATTTCCTCGTTTTCTGAAAAAACAATATTTTTATGAAATGCATCGTTTAAAATACAACTTCCCAGGATAATTATCTTCATAACCGGATATGTCGCCTTAATTAATCCCCTTTTATTATTTAAATAAAGAGGAAAGTTCAGAATAAACCTTTTCGTTATAGCGGTTCGCGAACCGAACCGCATGCTCGGCAATGGAATTGAAACATCCTGATTCCTTCAGCAATCTGCCAATCTGATCAGCGAATTGCTTAGGAGTGTCGGCCAGCAGGAAAGCCGAACCAGCGCCATCCTCAAGTCCTTCAGCGCCCACCTTGGTTGATATGACAGCCTTGCCATAACCAAGCGCCTCAATCATTTTGATTTTCAACCCGGTACCAATGGTCAGGGGGTTACAAACAATATCAGAGGTGCTATATGCCTCATCAAGGTCATCCACCTCTCCCAGCCTGATTACACCCTCGGTTGCTTCTACAACCTGGCAGATCCTCCCTGCAAGCAGCAACTGCAATCCCTTGTGTTTCTCACGCAGCACCGGTAGGAAATCTTTAATAAAATCACTGATGGCATGGAGGTTACTCGGGTTGCCGGAACCGACAAAGAGAATCCTCTCAAGGGGTTGCGTTTTTACTGAAGGATCTGACACCGTGACACTATGACCTATTGTTATGACTTTTTTTCGGGTCAGCTTCCTGAAAAAAGTGGCCTCCCGATCCTGGATGGCCATTACGATATCAGCACGGTTTATCCCTTTTCTTTCCTCTCTTCGCGGCGTTGAATACCAAACCGCAGGTTTCCCAGCCCGCAGGAAATGCTTGTGACGGTCGGTCATGACATCGTGGGTGTCAACCACTTTGAGCACTTCGCTGCCGAAGTTGAGAAAGGCCCGGGTGTTGAAGATATACTCTACGATCACTGCAGTATAGGAAAACTCCCTGTGAAGTGCCCTGATCTTTTCATCCAGCAGTTCATTATAATAATCATCCACATGGCAATAATAGCGGTAGTTGGGATTTACCCGCATCATAAACCTATTGAAGGGTACCTTCACCGGCGGCTTGTAGGGTAGATAATGAAACCGCTCCCCCCAGAAATTTTCCATGGCTTTGATATCAGAATCCTCCTGGTCGGAATAGAGAAAATGTACCTGGTGGCCCGACCTTATCAGGTAGTTCAGGTAAACCAGGATCCTGCTGCGGTTCCCAGCATTTGTCGGGTGGGTGGGAGTTGGTGAAATAACGAGTATATTTTGCGTCATAATGAACCTGAATTCTGTTTTTATTCTTTAAAACTGCTCCTCACCTCCCTGATGGCCTCCAGGTATGATCTTCCCCAGCGCTGGTCGGGTTCAAGGTAGTTTCCCTCGGCCCATTCATTCCAGGATTTGATAAAGATGATCTTTTCTCCCTGCTGATGATTCACTACATAATCCAAAGCGTCCCTGAAGTGTTTCTTAAACAGTTCAGGCGTAGATCCCCGGAATACCCATCCGGAATATTTCGAACGGGAGGTGTTGTCCCAGTTTGGAACAATGGTTGGAATAAAATCTTTGCCCCTGAACCGGGCAAAATCATAGGTATCGACAAGGTCGGGATAGGAATATATTGCCGGTTTTTCCCTTTTTGGGAACCAGTTCATCCGCCTACTCTCCCGAATCTTTTGCTGTTCCTGCTGAACAAAAACATAATGACTTGGCTGGTGGATTGTTTTGGCATCAAACCCCTCTTTCAGATGATCCCATCCCATGTAGTGGATCCCGACAAAATAGATCCCGTTGAAACCATTTTTCACGGCAAGTTCATTCCACAAGGCGGTGAACCGCTTTGGATCGGGGATTCCATCCGGGATATATACAACAAAAAGAGGCTTGTTGTCGATTTTAATATACCGCTCATCCAGGAAGGCGGGCAGGAGATGGTTAAAATGGTCCCGGTGATCAGCCTCCCCCGGGTATTCCTGTGTTATCAGCACATGATCCTTCAGCCCGTGCCAGATTCCAGTCCAGCTCTGGTTGGCCCAGGCCAAGCAGAAAGGGATGGCGGGTTTGCCACTCTTTACCACTTCATCAAATGGTCTTTCCAGCAGTCTTTTCCCGTTCCCGAACCAGTAATGCCAGTAACAGAAACCGTCAACACCGTGATCAAGGGCCAACTTCGACTGCATCTCCCTCACCTCCGGAACCCTGAGATCGTAAAAACCCAGGTCGGCCGGCAGGTTGGGCTGATGGTGACCTCTGAACAGCGGCCGGGCCTGTGTCACATTGGTCCATTCCGTAAATCCCTTTCCCCACCAAAGGTCATTCTCAGGAATCGGGTGATACTGGGGCAGGTAAAAAGAGAGCACCCTAACTTCAGAAGCCATCGCCTGCATTCAAAGGGGTTTTAAAATTATCGTCTTTCACTTCCTTCATCGGCCAAATGGGTTACTGTTCATGTTGAAAATCTATATCCTTGCGAAAAATCTCATAGGCAGCCGCCTGGGAAAACCAGGTTTTAACGTAATTGCATGATGCCGCCGAACGTTCAGTCAGCCGGTTTTCATCCCCGTACAGACTGATGATCGCCTGGGCAAAGTGTTCCGCATCATCATGAATCTCCAGGGTCTCTTCAGACCCGTCAAGCCCTTCTGCACCAATCGTGGTGGTCACCACCGGCAGCCCGTAATACATGGCCTCCACAATCTTGCCTTTGACCCCCGCCCCGTAACGCAAAGGGGCAACGACCAACCTGCTGTGAAGATAAGTCTGTTCAAGTGCCTCATTAGATAAAAATCCAAGCATATTGACATTCCCGGATGCCATCGAAGAAAACTCTTCAGGCGGATCGGAACCGACAATATTAAACTGAATGGCCGGAAATACTGCAGTTACCAAAGGCCATACCTCGGCCAGGAACCACAACACAGCATCCATATTCGGCTGATGTAAAAAGCTTCCCACAAAAAGCAGATCATTCCTGTCGCTGATTGAATATCCACCCGTATAAAAATCCTTGTAAATGTAAGGAATAGCCCGCGCAGGTTTTATAATACCAAACTCACTCCGGAGTATTCCGATCTCGGCCGATGACAGGTAATAAATCACATCGGTAATTTCAAAAATCCTGGATTCAGTTTCTTTGAACTCCTGTGCACTGCGAAGCAAATCTTCTGTTTTCTCTATCTCATATTGTCGGAGTTTCCTCAGATAATGGAGATCATGACCGTAATACAGGATCTTGGCTTTTGTCAGTTTCCTGATAAGTTCAATATATTTGATCGCAATGGTTGGCCTGCTTAAAAATGCATATGACAGGTGGCTTTGGTTTGACCTTAACCAATCCTCGAAATTCTCCTCGTAATATTTGCCATGAAGTACCTCCACCGATTTTTGTTCAAGTGCCTCACGGTATCTTTTTTCAGGATAGAAAAAATCACTGAGGTATTTTAACACAATCCCTTTCTGAACAAACAGGTCAATGAAACCGCACATGGATTTGGAACCGGCATCCTTGTCAAAAAATGGCACATTATATTCGATCATGAGCATGTACCTTCTCCCCTGGCCTCTTTCCCTGGCAAGAAACATATTTTCAGGGCGACAGGGGAGATGTCCACCCGACAATTGGTTATTCCAACGCTGTGCAAAGGCGTGCTGATCAACTTCATTTATCTCCTCCTGGTTCCGGAGACCAACTGTAACTTCTGCCAGAGGCTGGTAGAACACCTTTTTGCCCGACTGCCTGATAAACATTGCAAGGTCATGAAGACGGTATAAACCATCAGAATAGCCGGCATCAGGGTTCTTAACCCAATCCATGAATTCTTTGGCTTTTACCAGTGCAAAACCGTTTCCTGAATCAACCTCCCTGAGATAGTTGAATTCCGGTCTGACAGGATCTTCATTCTTTCCGAATTCACAACATGACCCGTCATTCCAGATAATGGTGCCGGCAGACTGAAGCCTATGGGGATAGATCAGTGATTTGGGAACGACCATCGAGGCCTGCCCCTCTTTTTCAAGGGTACTGATGGCAACAGGCAGGGTCTCCCTGTTGAAGGAACAGGGTTTATTGATCAGTCCGATATACCTTACCGACCCGTGCTGCAAAAGGAAATCCTGAAGCTGCCCGGGATCAACATGGTTAAGCCTTTTCCGCTGATCCCCCGGATCGCTCCCGGAAGATCCAACAACCATAAAAGGGAAGTTCACACCATAATTCCGCAGCAAATCGCCTGCCATATCACGAATGGCATCCTCCCCAATACCGGCATAACAGATAAAGATCAGTTCAGCGCTGTTTATATCAGCATCCATTGCACCATGCATAAAACTGAGGGGAACCGGCTCTTCAAGCCCCGGTAGGGACAAGGTCCCGGGGTGGTCATTCGCCCTCTCCACCTGCTTGTTGTAACGGACCAGGTTCTGGTGAAATAAAATATTCAGGTACTCTTTAACAACAGCTATCCGGAATTGTTTCAGGTATCGCGCAGGGTGGAGCATGATCCTGGAAAATGTCTTGAAAAGCAGCCAGCGCTTGGAGCCATAAGGGCAAAAAAGATAGAAAACCCGGAACAAACTGCCGTGAAACCAGCGGAGTGGACCGGTGATCTTCCAGGAAAGTGACTCATGAAACGACAATACCATTTGTTCCATATCCTTCAGCTTAACCAATGTCGAACTGGAGGCAGTTTCCAATTCCTTTAATTCTCTCCGGAGATTATTTAACCGGAATCCAGCATCCTTCAGTTCAGCGATTTTTGCCTCCTGTTGCCGGATTGCTTCATTTGCTATACTTTCCTGTTGTACCAATCGTGCTTTAGTATCCTGCAGAAGGTGATCCAGCGCTGCAACCTTTGCCTCCTTGTCTGTCAGGAGTTCAGCCGATTCAAGCAGTTGCAGGTTTTTTTGTTCTATCAACCCTGCTGAATGGGATATCCGTAATTCAAGATTCCCGATCTTACGGTTCAGCAACAGAATCTCATTGATCAGCCGGATGTTAACCGATTCACCTGAATTAGTGGGCTCCCGTTGATGTTCTGAGGAATCCTGCAGCCGTTCAAGAAGTTTTTCAGTCTCCGAATACCATAATCCTGATTCCGCCCTTTTCTCCCTGACCTCGGTCAGCAGGCTTCCGGTGTCACTTTCTCCCTGCAGTGCGTCCCTGGTGGCCTCAAGAAATTGCATCCCATATTTCCTGTCGGGTTCCAGATGAGCACCCTCTGCCCATTCATTCCAGGCATTGATAAAAACCAGCCTTTCATCACCCGAATGCTCCTCTCTTGTAAGACCAATAACCGATTTTAAAAACAGTTTATACAACTCAGGCGAGGAATTATGGAATATAATTCCGGATTTTTTCCTGCGTGGTGTATTGTCCCACGAAGGGAATACCCCCCTAAAAAAGGGGAAGTCCGGCTTCGGCATACCGACAAAATGTTCTACGACGGCAGGGTAATCAAGTAACAGGTTATCCCGGATATCTTCAACCTTGATTCCGTAAGATGCAGCAAACACTGAATTATTTATGACGCAGCCGGGGGTATAGTCAAACGGGAATTGAACAACCCCGTCAAACCCGATAGCCCGAGGGTCTATCTTCTTGTCATGGCTGTTTACCGCACACAGGAAAAGTTCTTCACCTGTTTGCTCCATGACTGTCTTGCGCCACAATTCGGCGGTTTTCACAGGATCAGGAAACAACTCGGAACGATACACGAGTAAAAGAAGCCTGTTCCCAACCCGGATGTATCTTTTGTCGGTAAGACAAGGGATCAGCTGCATGATGAATCCCAGGTCATCCTCAGGAGAATGGTTTTGTTCAATCAGGATATCCTGGTCGTAACCATCCCAGTTCCGGGTCCAGTTTTCATTGGCCCAGCAAACACAGAAAGGAAAATCAGGTTTTCCTGTTGCCAGCACCTCATCAAGCGGCCTGTTAAGTAGCCGTTTTCCATTAAAACAGTAATAGTAATAACAAAAACCATAAATTCCGTGGACTTGGGCCAGGCGGGCCTGCTGTTCGCGGACTTCTGCCAGCCGGAGATCATAAAATCCAAGATCGGCCGGGATATGCGGCTGGTAATGCCCCGGGAAAAGAGGTTTTGCACCGGCAACATTGGTCCACTCGGTAAATCCCCTCCCCCACCAGGCATCATTTTCCGGTATCGGATGGTATTGGGGAAGATAAAATGCAATCAACCTGACATCATCCATCTCAAATAATTCGTTAATAAGCGATAATAAGGCATTGGACATCCGCTGTACACTGCAGAATCGATTCCTTAGTTATTGATTGAAACACCTGTCCAATCCTGGGACTACCACATGAACTGTTTCAAAAGTCACAAATCGTTCACAGGCATGCCCGTTTTATGCATCAAAGTTAAAATTTATTCTTAATTTTACATGCACGGAACACTTTTCAGGGAGATCATCCCAGGAGTATTGCCTACCGGAAACAAGATATACAGATAAGCAGGTCTGAAAGATGTCATGTCCAAAAATCAC
>CAIYQH010000076.1 GCA_903928285.1 uncultured Bacteroidales bacterium | reverse complement strand
TATAGCAGTGGTGTTCACCTCTTCCCTTTCCGAACAGAGTCGTTAAGCCCACTTGCGCAGATGGTACTGCAGTTTTTGTGGGAGAGTATGTCGTCGCCGATCTTTTTTAAACCCAGCCTAACCGCTGGGTTTTTTTTTGCCCTCGACACAACCCCTGTCTGCCTTTTTTTCGTACTTTTATCCTCAAATTAAACCCCCTGAATGCTGCCTAAAGCCCGTTTCCCCTTTACCTTTACCCTGCTGCTGCTCCTGAGCCTCTCCCTCTATAGTTATTCCCAGGTATCTGATATCTCGCGCAAATCCAGACCTGCCAAAACCACCCCCGCCGGGAGCGATACCTCCCGCATGCTCCTCACCGACACTACCCGCAACCTGAAAAAAGATTCAACCCAGATCCGCAAAAACAAACTGAATGCCGCCCAGGTCCTCAAGAATAAAATAGCCATCGACTCCATTAAAAAACACCGTGATTCGACACAGGTGTCCTATTTCTACGGAGACTTTGAAAAACTTGGCAAACTCCACCTCCATCCCAACGATACCGCCATCATCGGCTTTGAAAACTACAACCAGCTCTATAAATACAGCCGCTTCTACGCTACCATGGGCAACTTCGGCCAGTGTTCCAAACCGCTTACCCCCTTCTCTTTCCTGCGCGAAAGCGGATTTGATTATGGCATCCATACCATGGATCCCTACCTCTATCAAAACGACAGCATCAAATATTACAGGGTATACAAAACCTATTCGGAGCTGACCTATGTCCAGGGAGCCAACAAGGAACAGAATTTTCATGCTGTGTTCAGTAGAAATGTATACAGGAGTCTGAACCTTGGGTTCGACTTCCGTACCATGAACTCACCTGGCGCATACGTACACCAGCGAACCAACCATATCAATTTCGTACTCACTGCCCAGTTTATTACAAAAAAACAACGCTACGGAATCATTGCCAATGTCATTTACAACCGCCTTAAAATTTATGAAAACGGAGGTATTAAAAATGAAAGCGTTTTTGAAAATGGCCAGGAATCAAACCGTATGGTAATCCCTGTCAACCTTGAATCCGCCCAGAACAATATCAGGGAAACAGGTTTCTTTATGAAACATTTCTTCAACCTCAGCCGGCATCCCAATAATGACAGGGATACCTCCTTGGCCGGTATAAAAAGGTTCGAACTTGGCAGGTTAACCTATTCCTTCCAGTATGACAGGCAGTCGCAGAACTTTGTGGATGGCAACGCATCCGGAGGATTCTTTCCCACACCGGTACTTGACACCCTGAATACTTATGACTCGGTTTCAGTGAAAACAATCACCAATGAACTGAATTGGTCCAACCCAACCTTCAATCCAAAGAACAAGCTCAGGGTAATACAACTGGAAGGCGGGATCAAAAACAAATACACCGAGGTAACACTTCATGGAACCAAGAATGTTTTCAACCAGTTCATACCCCATGCCGAAATTGATTTCACCCCTTTCCCGAGTTTAATACTGTCGGGTCGTGGTGATTATGTCCTGGGGAAATACAACGAAGGCGACAAAAGCCTGAGAGTTAAAATGATCACCATTCTCGGAACCCACGAACGTAATGCCGGTATCATCACGGTTACTGCCAATTACCTCTACCAGAAACCTGGCTGGTTTTATGAACATTACCTTGGCAACAGCTACCGGTGGGATACTGCATGGCAGCGACAGAGTGTAATTTCAGCAGGATTCAACTACCGGTTGAAATTCCTTGAAACAGGGATTGACCTCAGCCGCATCAGCAACTACGTTTATCTTGGAACAGACGACAAACCGAAACAGTTTGTGAATGGAATCGCCCATATGTTTGTTTACCTGAATACCAACCTGGAGGTGTGGAATTTCACCCTCAAGTCACAGCTGGCTTACCAGACAATTCAAGGGTCGAATGTAATCAGACTCCCTGCCTTCCTGGGCAATGTTTCGCTTTATTACACCCGGAAACTGTTCAACGGCGCTGCTACACTTGAACCCGGGCTTACCTTTTTCTATAATACCTCCTATTTCGCCGACAATTTCAACCCTGCGCTGCGTTCATTTTACCTGCAGGACAGGCGGGAAATCGGTAATTCCCTCTACATCGACGGATTCATAAACCTGAAGATCCAGCGGGCCCGGTTTTTTGTAGCCCTTACCCACCTCAATGCAGCCCTGATGGGACGTGATTACTACGCCACTCCCTATTACCCGATGCAGGACGGGGCGTTTAAATTTGGAATAGCCTGGCGCTTTCACGATTAGGCCACTCCCCCACCCTGACCTTTTCCTTAACCCTTGCGACTCAATGCACCGGGCAACCTGGTTATTAAATCAGTTCACAGTTTCACCTGATGAATGGCAAAGACCCATGCATGTTTACAAGGAGGATTTTCCCGAATTCCATCTGGAACTGAAATCAAAAGGGTGGCCTCCCCGGCTTGTTTCCATTTCAAACTCCCCCTGGCTCCCAGCAGGTCAATCCTTGATCCTTTTTTAACCTTTACCCCCGTCATCTTCATGGTTTCCGCCATCCGTTCACCGGGCTCTGCAAGGTAAATGGCATATACCGTACCATCAGGGCCGGCAGTAAAACACCATTTTCCCGATTTACAGGGCTCAACAGGTCTCGACCTGTAAATTGCCTGACCGTTGATCTTCATCCAGTCGCCGATTTCATGGAGCCTCACATACGCGCTGTCGGCCCATTCTCCCTCAGGAGAGGGCCCGATATTGAGAAGGTAGTTTCCCCCCTTGCACACGATTTCGGCCAGCATATGGATGATTTTGCCCGCAGGTTTGTAAATATCCCCCGGAACATACGACCATGAGGTTGCCATGGTCATGCAGGTTTCCCAGGGATAAGAGAGCAGGTGCTCCGGAATCTCCTGCTCGGGTGTCCGGTAATTCTCATATTTTCCTGTTACCGACCGGTCCACAACCAGCAGGTCGCGCTGGTAACTGCGTGCCATACCGGCGATTTTCGGCATATTGACATCCTGCCCGTTTTTCGGGTCAACCCATCCCCCATCCAGCCAGAGAATATCCACCTTGCCATATTCACTCATCAGCTCTTTGATCTGGTTATAGGTGAAATCACAATACTTCTGCCAGCGCTGCGGATATTTTTTAATGCTGTAGTTGACGTTACGGTTGGGCGTGGCCCACTCCTCCGCCCAGTAATCGTTGCAATGCCAGTCGGGTTTTGAAAAGTAGGCACCCGTCCAGAAACCCTGCGCCCTGAAAGCGATGAAGATTTCCTTTGTCACATTTGATCCGGGGTTTGTATGAAATGGACATTCCTGGTCGGTTATCCTGTAACTGGTTTGTTTCGTATCGAACATGCAAAACCCGTCATGATGCTTGGTGGTGAAGATCACATACTTCATCCCGGCATACCTGGCTGCAGCAGCCCATTTGACAGGATCGAACTTTACAGGGTTAAAGGTAGTTTTCAGCCTTGTGTATTCCCGGCAGTAATCTGCATAGTTGCTCATTTTACGCCGGCACCAATCCTCATCCTCGGAGCAGAGCGACCAGGATTCAACGATTCCCCACTGGCTGTATGTGCCCCAATGCATCAGGAGTCCGAATTTCAGATCCTTCCATTGTTCCAGTTTGTGCAGGATAACCGTATCCGTTTCAAATTCCTCACCCTTGTCCGGGGATTGAGAATAAACAGGTGCCATCCCGGATAACAGTAACAGGATCAGCCAATATTTCAGTTGTAACATAGCGTTGGATTTGATTTCAAAAATAACCTATTTCATCCTATTTTAGCACCATCACTCAAAATTCCTGAGTATTGAGCGATCGTCAAAATTATTCATCATGATTGAATAAAATACTTGACTTGGCTTCGGTGAAAAGTGTATATTTGCATTTATTAAGTCTAAATTAATATCTAAAGCCATGAAAAGATATACACGCTCCATCCCTGTCCTGATCTT
>CAIYQH010000075.1 GCA_903928285.1 uncultured Bacteroidales bacterium | reverse complement strand
GGGTCTGATTCGCTGAATGGTATCCCATTGTAATTCAGGAATGCCGTTTCCCACCCTGACGACGCTCGCACCCAGCATCCTGATTCCCAGGAAATAGGCAAGACCGGCCATAAACCTGCGATCGATGGTGGTCATGAGCTGATAGATGTTTCCCGGAGCGCCGCCGGCACAGGCAAAGGATATGGCCTCGTTATAGGCTAACCTGTCGAGATCCTTGTCTGTCATGGCAAAGGTTACCGGATCACCCAAAGTGCCAGAGGTGGTAATAAAATCGATGATGCTGTTTTTTGGGACACAGAGAAAATCCTGGTTCCTCTGCTGCAGGTCGTGTTTGGTGGTTACCGGGATATGAACCAGGTCGGCTGTGGTTTTAATGGTTGCAATATCGATCTTTTCCCTTCCAAACAACTCCCTGTAGAAAGGTGATTTTGCAGATAAAAATGATAAGGCTTCCCGGAGCCGTAGGTCCTGATACGCTGAAATGACCGGAAGTGGCTGTTTCTCGATACCAGGGAAAAATTCAATGCTCATGATCAGAATATCAGGCCAACCATGATCCGCAGGGTATTTGTCTGGATCATCTGGGAAGGACGCGTTTTATCGAGGTTATCGTACGTCATCTTCCCCCAGTTGTACTGCAGCGCAAACTTCATGATAAGATAGCGGATCGCAACACTCATTTCATTTTGCGTCAGGTTGGCGCCGTATTTCGAAAAACTGTTATCTGCATAGCTGTGCCATTCACCAAAATGGTAGGCCAGGTTGAAATTTAACTTATAGGAAAGGTCGATCATCAAACGGTCAACCGGGTTGATCGTGATCACAGGCCCGAATTTCTGTCCGCCATAATAATAGTAATTGTCCGTAACGGTTGTTGCACTGTCGGGCTTCGAAGAGTTATACCAAACACTCAGGAAGGTGGCGTCAATTCCGGCGCGAATATGTTTTTTGGCAAAAGCAGGGCCTATATAAATCAGAAATCCCAAATCGAGACCCGCTCCAATTTTTGCAGGGAGATAGGAGATGCCATGACCCGGGATTGAATGCACACCTGTACTGGTCAGCACCTGGGGATCACCCGCTGCATATGTACCCTGCGGGAAGACCGGCCCCAGCTGAAAGTAAAAACCGCTGTTGATACTCGACTGCGCCTGTACCAGGTTCGAAATCAGGAAAAATATAAAAATCGCTGAAATAATGGTTCTTTTCATGGAAAATATTATTTAGGGGGATTAATTTACCCCAAAGTTATTAAAATTAAGTTTCGGATGAAAAATTGAAAAAAAAAAGTAGTTCCAGCGATCAGACTGCTGCTGACTTCTGATCTGTAATAAACCTCGCAATGGTATTAACTGAACGTACAACCTCCCTGCCCAGCGCCTGGTCGGCAATCCGGATCCCATAGTTCCGCTGGATCGCCATGATGATCTCAATCGAATCGACCGAATCGAGCGCCAGTCTGTTTTCCCCGCTGAACAAGGGAATTTCATCATCCACCTCATCCGGATCCACATCATTGATATTCAGCGTTGTCATGATCATTATCTTGATTTCCCTTTTCAGTTCATCTGATGGTGCAGTCATATTTCAGGTTTGTAGTTTTCTTATTTAATTGCAGCAGAAAGAGATTTGAAAAAACGCTCCTCCACAGTGGCTCTGTCTGTGATCATATTTCCCAGTTTCTTCAGTGTTTCCGGGCCGAGATCCCTGTTTTTTCCGATCCGCGCCGAAAAAAGGGAAATTTCCCGCCAGCCGTCGCCTATCTCCATCAGTTCGGCCGAGAGCTCCTTCAGCCGCGGGTTACCGGTGATCTCAGCCGCCTGTTGAAGAAAGGTCGCATAAATAAACCTGAAGCCTGCTCCACCCGTTCCCTGGTCCTCAAGCAGGATGTTGATCTTCATGATTTCATGGGAAAGATGCTCATTATCCCGCGCAAATTTAGGCCATTCTGTCACCTTCGCGCCAAACATGTGCATCCCTGTGATCCCTACAAACGGCACGGGAAGCCTTAACATATTGAAACAGGCTTTTTGAATGCCTTTCAGGATGGCTTTCTTATAATCTATCCCTGCGGGAACTTTGTCCAGATGAAAAATAAAACCCTTCGGCGACATCATTCCACCGGCAAAGCGGCCTTTTTCAAGTGAAGCTGACTCCAGTGTGACCATATCCGGAAAATAGGAATCGCTGATGATATACCTGCTTTCCTCTTTCCCGGCGACTACCAGGAAATGTACGTTGATGTGCACGCGTTCCCATGACGGCACGTAATCCATATAAAAGAAATCGACCTGTGCCCCTGTGGGAATTGAATGCTCCAGCAGCTGATCCAGCGCCAGCCTGCCTTTCAGGGGATCCCTGAAATCGTTGGTCTTGAACCTGACGCCAAGTCTTTTCTCAATATTGGTACGGACCTGCCCGGGCCTGTTCCTGACGATAAAGGTCGGAAACGGAAAGGATTTCATTTTGTGGAAGTAGCCGAAAAAAATACCACTGGCAATACCGAATACCAGAGGTTCCGTAATCGCCAGTCCGCCATGGTTCAGCAGGGAGGTGATGGTCCCTGATTCGCAATGGGCAGCCATTTTATGGGTGTAGTTCGGGATAGTCATCTGTTTTTGAAGTCAATTTTTGTCACAACTACGAATGGATTGGCTGTTGACGGCTGTTCAACGGAGATACTGCCTGACAGGTCATCCGGCATCACGTTGGCTTCACCTCCGCCTTCCGGCCGGATCAGGATAACCTGAAGCAGGTTGGCAGCAGGAACATTGAAAACATTGGCATAGCGTCGCAATTCATCCAGGGAGACCGAACCAAAATGCTTCGGATCAAGGTGCTTCCTTACACGTGATTTACGGATATCCGCCCTGGAGGCCAGTTCGGAGAGAGAGAGGTCTTCCAAAACCATAAAATATTTTACAGGGCTGATCTGATTTCCGGTCAGTTGTTCCCTCAACTCCATCTCCAGGTTCTTCCTTTTAAGGAAATAATCATCCAGGTAATTGGCTGAAATAAATGAACCGGTTTGCATGGGGCCATATTTCCCGTCATCCTTTTCCACATAGATGATCATCTGTTGGTCAGGATAATCCACGAATCCCTCATTTTCTTTCATAGCATAAAGTTAGGAATTTTTCTCCTATTGCCGTTTTGCAAAAGTAACAAGGCTGACGGTCATTGCAAAACCAAAAAACAGGATCAGCAGAATTGTTCCGGGAAGGATACTGACAAGGTTGCCTTCACGGATAAACAGGTTTAGGTAATTATCAATTCCCCAGCGGATTGGAGAGAAATGGCTGATAAACTGGATGAAGCCAGGCATGATATGGATGGGCATAAAGGTACCGCTGATCACCCCCAGCAATACCACGAAAACCGAACCAAACAGGGCGGCCTGGCCATGGGTGGAGGCAGCTGCCCCGACCATGCACCCGAACCCGATGGCGGCCATGGAGGCGGCAACCGTCGCTACCGCAATGGCCAGGTACTGATGGCCGGTTTGCAGTTGTGGTAGTCCGAAAAAGGTGGGAAAAACCCAGGTTCCGATGACCATCATCAGTAAAAACTGTAGGAGGCAAACCACGATATAGGTGAGGGCCTTACCGCCAAGGATCAGTGAAAGGCCGACCGGTAACGATCGCAGGCGTTGGAAACTGCCCTCATTTTTTTCGGTGATCAGGCTGCCGGCAAGCGGGATCACGATAAAAAACATGGCAAAGAGGATAAATCCCGGCACATTGTTCTGGATCACATTGGGCTGAATGGTGGATAGGTCTTTTGTTGCATAGGTTTCCACGACCGGAGGTAATTTTTGCATTGACCGGGCAATCATGCCTTCGATCACCGGCCTCATATTCCCGGGCATGGCGGCCAGTATCCCGTTCATAGCCTCGCGCGTTTGTGTCCCTTTAATGATATAGGTAAGCGCATTGCTGACCGATCGCCGGTAACTCTCCTGGAGGGTAGGGTCGAGCAGCAGGGTGATGGAGGAGTCGCCCGGCCCGATGACCACCCCGAACTTGTATTCCCCGCTCCCGATAAGGGTTCTGGCAAGGGAGGCCGTAACGGGTTTTTCCCGGATTGATCTTACGGGTTCAAAAATTCCTGAGGAGTCAAGGTTTGCCAGCAGTTTTTCAGAGAAGGAACCGTTCGATTCACTGGCATAAATAACCTTTGTTTTTGAATTCTGACTTTTCAGGGCGTTTTCCTGTGCCAGGGTCACGACGAAAATCAGCAGGACAGGCATCATAAAAAGGATGACCAACCCGGGTATATCCCTGAAAAGCAATAAAAATTCCTTTTTCAGGATAAAGAGCAGTTTTTGCATGGAGCAAAAATAGGAAGAATTATTCATTCTTTGCAGCCTCAATCAGGCTGATCGGCGCAATGGTCGGGATGATCCGGGTTGGTCTGAAACCTGACCT
>CAIYQH010000074.1 GCA_903928285.1 uncultured Bacteroidales bacterium | reverse complement strand
TATTCGGGTGAATTGGCAAAAGGCTGGCCGTCCTTGTCGTAATAGGAACAAAGGATATCCACCGCGGGAATCTCCGAAAAGGGATTTACGAAAGCCGTACGGTAACGGGGAATGACATACAGGTCGGAGGAGCCTGCCTCCACGTAGTTGGGGAAGAGGCTTGAACCGTCAACCCGCTCGCCTGCGCTGAGGATGCTGTCGAGGTGCTGGCGGTCTTTGATGATGAAATTCAGGGTCTTCAGGCGGCTGTCGGCAGCCGAATAACGGAAATTCAACATCTGGATGCCATTTGCCTCAATAAACCTGATCAGGTCTGCTTTGGTAAAGTCATCGGAGGGTTTGCCAAGAAATTGTACGAGTGCGTTGGGATTCAGCGAAATGTTGTCGTTCATGTCGATAGGATTCAGTTATTTTCTGTAGGAGGCAAAAGTAAGAATATTTTATAACTTTGTGACCCTGTCAAACGGTTACCTTAGCCGCCAGGTATCATTTATCTTTTTACGACTGCAGTGATAATGTCCAACCCGAACGAAATCATTTTCTTCTCCTCATTCCTGGTTTTTATCTTCATCATGCTGGGGATCGACCTTGGATTTTTCCAGAAGCGGGATCATGCGCAGTCGTTCAGGGAGGCGTTGGGCTGGACGCTGGTGTGGGTGGCCATTTCGGTTGCCTTTTATTTCCTGATACGGTTTCACGGCAACTGGATACACGGCAGCAACACCCTGGCGGCCCTCCAGGAGCGGATCACGAAGTTTCACCACCCGATCAGCATTTCAGGGCTGACGGTGCAGGAGGCCATCAGCAGGTACAACAGGAACCTGTCGCTCGAATATCTTACCGGCTACCTGATCGAGTATTCCCTTTCTGTCGACAACGTCTTTGTGATCGTGCTGATCTTCATATCCTTCAACATCCAGCCCAAGTATTTCAAACGGGTGCTCTTCTGGGGCATCCTGGGCGCCATCATCATGCGGTTTCTCTTTATTTTTGCCGCCAGCGCCCTGATCCAGCGGTTTGCCTGGTTCCTGCTGGTGTTCGGGGGCATGCTGCTGATCATCGGTTTCAGGATGGGGTGGCAGTTTCTTTACGGGGATGCGGAGGAACATATCGACACCGAAAAGCACCCTGTGGTGAAGCTGGTCTCCCGGTTTTTTCATGTAAGCCACGACGAGCATGTGGAGAGCTTCTTTATCAGGAAGCATGGGAAGGTTTATATAACGCCCCTGTTCATTGTGCTGCTGGTCATTGAGTTTTCCGACGTGCTGTTTGCCGTTGATTCGGTACCGGCGGTGTTTTCTGTCACGCAGGATCCCTTCATCGTATTTTTCTCCAATATCTTCGCCATCCTTGGACTGCGCTCCCTCTTTTTCCTGGTGATGGATGTGATGAACCGGTTTTATTACCTCAAACTGGGGCTGGCGGTCCTGCTGACCTTTGTCGGCGTAAAGATGCTGATCCACGACCTGTACAATATCCCCACCCATGTTTCGCTGATCGTCATCGCCTCGATCCTGCTCACCAGCGTGCTCGCCTCCAACCTGCGGACCATGATCATCCGGCGCAGGCTTCTATGATCTGAACAGGTTTTTAAGTTTGGGACACGTCAAGTGTTGTTTAACATTCTCCAAGGTATGTTTAACATTCTCCAAGGTATGTTTAACATTCTCCAAGGTATGTTTAACATTCTCCAAGGGGTGTTTAACCTTCTCCAAGGGGTATTTAACATTTTCCAACCTCTCTTTAACCTTTTATTAACCTGTCTGGCTTATAGCGTTAAATAAGGGTTAACTAAGCATTAACGTTGGTGGCTGGTTGGAATCAAGATCAGAACATCCTGTAATATTTTTCCAGCATTTCCTGTGCGGCCTGGTAGGGGTTCAGCCGGCCATTCATGATCTCCGTTTCGAGGCTGGCGATGTGGTGACTGATCTCACTGCGGTTAAAGAAATGGTCATGCAGTCCTGCCTCGATGGTTTCGCGGAAGACCTGGCGGTTTTGTTCCATGCGGCGGAGGTGGAAGAAGCCTGTTTCCCCCGTAACCTTCCTGTGTTCCATGATCAGCTCCCACACATGGTCTATGCCCATTTTGGTCCTGGCCGAGCAGATATCGGCCTCCGGGATCCACCCGCTGCCGGGAGGCGGGAAAAGATGCAGGGCATTGGCATATTCGACCCTGGCGATCTTAGCCTTGGCGAGGTTGTCGCCATCGGCCTTGTTGATGACGATGGCATCGGCCATTTCGATAATGCCCCGTTTGATCCCCTGGAGTTCGTCGCCGGCGCCGGCGAGCATCAGCAGCAGGAAGAAATCGACCATGGAGTGGACGGTCGTTTCCGACTGTCCTACGCCTACTGTTTCGACGAATATCACGTCGAACCCGGCTGCCTCGCACAGCACGATCGTTTCGCGCGTCTTGCGGGCCACGCCGCCCAGTGACCCCGAGGCGGGGGAGGGGCGGATAAAAGCGTTAGCATCGACCGAAAGCTCCTCCATCCGAGTCTTATCCCCGAGGATACTGCCTTTTGAGCGGCTGCTGCTGGGGTCGATGGCCAGCACGGCCAGTTTATGTCCTTTGGATGTCAGGTGGATTCCCAGCGCTTCGATAAAGGTGCTCTTTCCCACACCCGGCACGCCGGTGATGCCGATGCGGATGCTGTTTGCGTGCGATGTATGACCCTTTGTATGTGACCCTGTCTCCGTACTAAGCTTCAGGCATTCGGCGATGATCTCCTGTGCCTGTGCCTGGTGGGAGGGGAGGCTGCTTTCGACCAGGGTGATAGCTTTGCTGAGGATGGTGCGGTTGCCGGAGAAGATCCCGGAGAGGTATTCCTGAGTGTCCAGCGACCGGTTTCTATGGGCCCGGAACTTACTTGCCGCTTCTTCATTGATCGGCGACGGCTGGGAAATGCCGTCCATGACGGAAAGGGCGGATTTTTTGGGGGGATGGGTCATTGCCTGTTGCCTGTTGCCTTGTTCCTACAAAGATAAAATATTTTGCAATTCCCGTGATATTTCCCAAAAAGTCACTACTTTTGCACTCCCAATCCTCTTCGTAGCTCAGTTGGTAGAGCAATTGACTCTTAATCAATGGGTCCCAGGTTCGAATCCTGGCGGGGAGACAGGAATGACAAGGGTTTCAGAACTTAAAAACTGAGACCCTTTTTTATTTGCAAACAATTTGCATAACATGGTTTGATTAGAATACCATCATCAAGGATTACTATCACAAAAAGTAATACCCATAAAACAAATGTTAAATCAGTGGTGGGGTGGTGTAATTGAAGAATTGAAAATTATCCTAAGCTCTGCGAAATATCTGATATCGCGCCTCTAATCTCTCCTTGTCTGGATAGTCCCGTCGGTGATATGGAAGAATGATCTTTTGATTATCAAGAGACTGGAGTCCGTACTTGAGCATTGTATGCTACTCCCCATTTCTTAGACCAGCGAATGTCTTTTCTTAATTGAATTAAATAGGATTGTTTGTGTTGTTATTGCTGTT
>CAIYQH010000073.1 GCA_903928285.1 uncultured Bacteroidales bacterium | reverse complement strand
GATTTCGTATTTCAGACTCTTTTGATTTCGTAATTCGAGGACCGGATATCGAATAACGAATTTTGAACGGGGGACGACGCAAGGACGACGCAAGGACGACGCAAGGACGACGCAAGGACGACGCAAGGACAACGCAGGGATGACGCAGGGATGACGCAAGGATGACGCAGGGATGACGCAGGGATGACGCAGGAGAATAGGGGGAAGATCGGGAGATTTACGGAGATTTGACGGGAGACTAACGGAGAATTAACGGAGAAAATATAGTGATTAACGGAGAATTGACGGGAGATTAACGGAGAATTAACGGAGAAAGCATAGTGATTAACGGAGAATTGACGGGAGGTTAACGGAGAATTAACGGAGAAAACATAGTGATTAACGGAGAATTGACGGGAGCTGCCTGTCACCGATAAAAAGGTCTTCGTCAGGATTAAGGCCGTAGTGGATAAATTCCCTGGAGATGTTGATCCTGTTTACCTTAAACCCGCTTTCTTCCAGCCGGTTTACATAGTCCTGGCCATAAATCCGTATATGGTCAGATTGTCCGAACACAGTTACTCTTTGTTTTGGCTCCGTCACTGAAAAATCCTCGTAGGTTACCAATGAATTTTTGGAGATCGGAACCTGCAGAATTGCGCTTCCCCCTGGCTTAAGTACCCTTTTGAGTTCCTTCATGGCACGCATGTCGGCGGGAATATGTTCCAATACATGGTTGCAGATCACAAGGTCAAAAGTATGATCGCTATAGGGAATATTCAGAATATTGATATTCAGAACGTGTTTCGGATAGGTATAACCCGGAGCGAACAGGTCACAGCAGATATATTCCCTGAAACCAAATTCAAGTAATATTTTTGACAGGTTGTGTTCAGGAGCAATGTGCAGGATACTTTTTTCGTTTCCGTTATCGAAAATCTTCATTTTTTCTTTAAGAAACGCGTACACTAACCGTTCCCTGTCATAGGACCCACATTTATAACAACCGCCAAACCTTTTGCCTCCGCCGACGACCTGTTTATCTTGTAGCACAGGCACATCAATCCCGATTGGTTTCAGGTCTCTGGAAGAATAATGGCAGAAAGGGCAAGTGTATTTCCTGCCCATATGAAAAAGCAATCCGGCCTGTCTTTTAATTTTGTCGGGGATTAAATTTCCCATGCGGCTTTTGAATTTATCTTATGATGATTATTTCGGATTATTACAGGTGATCTGTCGTTCTGGGTGAACAAATATGCAGTTAGTCTATGAAGAAAAGAAACAGCGGACCGCATCATTATATTGGTTCAACCAGGAATTTCATTTTACCGAGTTTTTTCAGTTTAATGCTGTCATTTAATTTCTTAAAGGATTTTTCAGGGCCATAAAGGATAATCCTGGGTTGCACCCTTCTCAGGGAGTCAAAATTGAGCGTGTGGTTCCAGTCTGTAAGCTGATCCATCCAGTAATTATAAAAGACGAAATGAGGATAAGTTCGGGCGAGGAGGGAGTTCCTCATTTTTTTTGAATAGGAGTTGCCTGAATATAGGGCAGCCATGGGGTCGGGCGTATCCCAGCAGAAAATATTCAGTGTCCCTTTTTCCCTTTTTATCGGAAGATTATCGCCCGTAGGATCGAGGGGAATCCTGAAGTTCAGGGAAAAGCAGGCCAGGATAAATGAAAGCAGGACGATGTTTTTTAACATTTTCCGCACCTTAAAAATCAAAAAGATCAGGTATAAATTCAGTACGATCGTAAATAATACCGGCAGCATATATCGTGGGGCAAATTCCTTGCATACAAGAAACACTGAAATCAGCTGGATGATGACCAGGGTTGCCAGTATATTGAACCGTTTATCACGCATATTCCTTAAAAACCATGAAATAACCAGGGTGATGGAAACTACCAGTACAAAAAGAAAAACAGGGGCTGTATGTACTATATTAATTAAGTTCTGGTCCATGGCATGAATATCCATCACATTGGCGGCTCCATGTCCGTATTTGCCGGAATGAACGAAAAAGCGGAGTGTCCGGTCGATGAATTTCGGATAGATATTCCATATAGGGATCGTTAAAACCAGGAATGTGGCCAGGCAGGTCAGTACATAAAGGATTTTTTTCCTGGCACCCGGGATTAAGACCAGCGGGAAAAAAAACAGGGGAAATGCGATGGTCTTGCAGGTAATGATAAATCCTATAAGCGTGCCAAAGGCAATCGGGGCGACAGGAATAGTCAGGTTGAGGCGCCTGTTTATGCTGAATGACCCGTGCAAGCCCTTTCCTGTCGAATAAACCAGGAAAAACATCATGAGGATCATCGTGCCCGCAAACTGGACCGGTTCCGGTTTGACATCATAAAAATTATGCTGGATCAAATGGCTTATCGGAATAAACGTCATTGACTGGAACATCAGTGAAGTGATGACCTCCCCGGTACAGCGGAGTGCAACAAAACCAAGTAAAAGAACAAGAAAAATGTTGACAAAGGTAAAAATCAGTGCTATGATCCTGAGATAGTATTCAGGGTAGTACAATACATCTTCTGGCATGGAATTACCGGTAGGTGTGAAATAATATGTTGTGGTGATTATCACGGCAACGATCATCTGGACAGGTGTTCCCGGGTGGTCGGTATGACCAATATCCCCGTGGTTTACAGCAAGATTCAGTCCGTTCATCAGGTAAGCATACGAGGGGTCGTAATGGTTGTTCCAGAAATAATCCTGTTTGCAGAAGTTGAACTCAATGATAAGAATGGATGGAATCAGCAGTAAAAAAAACCACCATTTATTGGTTTTTATTGCTTGAAAATCCTGTTTCAGAATCATGGCCCGGTTTGGTTATTGATGAATGAAAAACAAGACAGGGTATTTATCTCAAATATTCAGGCTTAGTGGATGCCTGGATTTCAGGATAAAACCTGTATAAATCATTTATTCCTTTGTTCCTGGTTACAAAGAAAAACAATTTTTATTTAACGAATTGAATTTCTGTTCCTGGTTTTTTCAACCGGGGCCTTTTGGTTAAGGATTTGTTAATAAACCGAGCGGATAAATGTATGTGAACCCAATCCGTTTCAACAGTCAGGTTTTTTCTATACCAGCAGGCAGGGTTACGCGAGGAGCTTATTACCCGGAAACTTTCATTATACCCGTGGCCATTCACCTGGTTTTTTGACAGAAACCTCCATTTTTTTGCCCGGTTAACCAAAGACAAAAAAAATAATTTTCCATATGTGTGAATTGACCATCCTGATACCCTGTTTAAATGAAGCAGAAACGCTGGGGATTTGTATTAAAAAGGCCCGGGCGTTTTTAGAGGCTAACAAGATTTCAGGGGAGATTTTGGTAGCCGACAATGGAAGTGCTGATGGGTCAGACCACATTGCTTTGGCGGCAGGGGCCAAAGTTACCCATGTTCAGGAAAGAGGTTATGGCAGTGCCTTGATTGCCGGTATTAATGCCTCATCAGGGAAATATATTATCATGGGAGATGGGGATGATAGTTATGATTTTTTGAACCTGACGAATGTTATTGATAAGCTCAGGGAAGGATATGACCTCGTGATGGGGAACAGGTTTGCGGGTGGAATTCAACGGGGAGCAATGCCAGTGATACACAGGTATATAGGTAATCCAACAATCTCGTTTATCGGCAGGTTGTTTTTCAAGTCGCCGGTGAAGGATTTTAATTGCGGATTGAGGGGGTTTAACAGGGCTCGGATATTAAACCTTGGACTGGTAACGCCAGGGATGGAATTTGCAACGGAAATGGTTGTCAAGGCAACCTTGCTGAAATACCGTATTTCCGAAGTGCCCACGACCCTGTCGCCAGATGGAAGAAACAGGGCCCCGCATCTTCAGACCTGGAGAGATGGCTGGCGTCAGCTGGTTTTCCTGTTGATGTACTGTCCCAGGTGGCTTTTCTTTTACCCCTCGCTAATCTTCTTTTTACTGTCGGTTGGGAGCTTGCTGATCCTGCTTCCCGGGACGCTGTACATCAAAAAAATCGGTCTTGACATTCATACCCTTACCATTGCCGGATCGATGGCAGTTCTTTCATACCAGTTGTTTCTGTATGCCGTATTTATCAGGGTTTTTTCGATGAACCAGGGTTTATACCCTGCAAAACCGAAGCACCGGTTTTTTGCCACAATTTTTACGCTCGAAAGAGGAATCGCGGCAGGAGCTGGTTTTTTGCTGGTGGGTGTTATCCTGCTGCTGAAACTGTTAAACGGCTGGAACAATATCGGATACGGGCCTATCCATAACCCGGGAGAAACATTCAGGCTGCTTATCCCTTCCATTACCTTGATATCCATTGGCATCCAAACCATTTTCTCCAGTTTTTTACTAAGAATACTGGGGATAAAAACAAAATATACTAATCCCGATGAAAAAAATTGACATCTATTTACAGCACAGAAGGTTTTCGGTTGCCGGTACCTGGATACTTCCTGAAAGCAAATTGCTTGATATCGGCAGCAATTGTTGTGAGCAATATGCATTCCTGAAAAAAAAGAACATCAGGTATACCGGGATTGATCCTGAACCTGGTTCGGGAGAGAGCCCGATACCCGAAGGGATTATTTTCATCAGGGATAAATTTCCCTCAGAGGCGTTACGGGGGATGCAGTTTGACTGTATCACTGCGCTGGCTGTAATTGAACACATTCGTGCAGCTGATCTGGATGCGTTCGCAAAAAGCGTGTATGACCTGTTAAATCCCGGGGGGAAAATGATCATAACAGTTCCGTCGCCGCTTGTCGACTATATCATACATACCCTCAGGTTTTTACGCCTCACCGATGATGACATGAAAGGACACCAGCATTATGGTTTCAGGGTAGGTGAAACTGTTCCTGTATTTACCCTTTCAGGGTTTAAACTGGTTAAACACCGTCGGTTCCAGTTTGGGTTAAACAATCTTTTCGTTTTTAAAAAGTAATGCGATTTTTTGGCCCGGATACCATTTCATGAATTTATTGATTTTTTGGGAAATCGCTGCCAGGCTGATTTTTTTCAGCCTCAAATAGAGAAGGCGGCATTTTTTCTTTATTTTTGAAGGGAATAAACGAACAATTCCTGAATAACGGTCATTAACTCCCTGTGATTTATTGTGACCGAAAGGGCGAAGCTGTCACTACATTATGATAATTACATTACGACAGGTGTTTGAAAAAAATAAGAAACGCTGAACGAACTGGTCGCATGAAAAAGGAACTGTTGTCTTTCCTGGCAGTTGCCGGCAAGTTCAAGGCACAGAAGATCTTTCTCTTATTTGCAGTTACCTGCGGAACCCTGACGGTGTTTTTAACCCCGCCTTTTCAGGTGCCTGACGAAAACGTGCACTTTTTCCGGGTCTGCCATATATCATCAGGTCATTTTGTTAGCGCGATTTACCAGGCCCAGATCGGGGGATTCATTCCTGAGAGTGTACTTCGTCTGGATTCTGTGTTTTCAAAAATCAGGTTCAGGGCAGGGAAGAAGGTCGGCAGAGAGGATTGGTTGCGTGCCATTCACATTCCATTAAACGCGGATAGGCAATCCTTTGCCAATTTCCAGTTTGTGGCCCATTATTCGCCGGTTCCATATCTGCCGCAAACCCTTGGCTTAATACTGCCCCGTTTACTTCATCTTCGACCGCTTTTCCTTTTATACGCCGCAAGGCTTGGAAACCTGTTTATCTGGACAATCCTTATTTACCTGGCCATTGGGATCACACCCGTTGCCAGATGGATGTTCCTGCTGGTCGCCTTGTTGCCCATGTCAGTTTTCCAGGGAGCGTCGGTCAGCGGGGATGCCATGACAAACGGGCTTGCTTTCCTGTTGACCGCTTTGATCTTTCGCCTTGCCTTTGATGACAAAAAAATCATCACCAGGCGCGATGTCTTTCTTGTCATCCTGGTTGCAGTTTTGCTCTCGCTCAGTAAAAATGCCTATTTTTTCCTGATCATGCCTGTGTTGCTGATCCCGGTGTGGAAATTCCGAGACGGTAAGAAACGTTTGCTGACCGTTAT
>CAIYQH010000072.1 GCA_903928285.1 uncultured Bacteroidales bacterium | reverse complement strand
TCCTACAAATATCATATTACAATGGAGGATATCCCTCCCTCCTACCGCGAAAAGACAGGGATTGAACTGCTGGATGTCGACCTGCGGATCAAACCCGCTGATGCCTTTTTTAATCTCTTCACCTCTGAATCCTACCATGTCAAACGCTTTATCTCGGCTGCCTTCAGGAAACGGCTGCAGGAGATCCTGCTGGAAACAACCTTTGACATCGTCCAGCTCGAGACACTCTTTATGTGCCCCTATATTGACACCGTCCGCCGGTATTCCACGGCTAAGATCGTGTTGCGCGCACATAATATCGAACATCGTATCTGGCAACGCATTGCCGCTGAAACCAGGAATCCGTTAAAAAAATGGTACCTCCGGCACCTTGCGATGACCCTGAAAACCTACGAGGAGCATATCGTCACCCGGGTTGACGGGGTTGCAGCGATCACTCCCACCGATGAGAAGTATTTCCTGAAACTGCATCCATCCAGTACGACCATCCCTTTTGGGGTAGATCCCGAACATTATGCCAACCGTGCCGGCCAGGTTGAATATCCTTCCCTCTTCTCGTTAGGTTCGATGAACTGGTTCCCTAACGCGGAGGGGATCAAGTGGTTCCTGCTGAATGTCTGGCCCGACATCCATGAACAGTTCCCCGATCTGAAATATTACCTTGCCGGACGCGAAATGCCTTCCTGGATGCGTAATCTGAACCTCCCCAATGTGATCGTGCTCGGCGAGATAAAAGACGCATCCGAATTCCTCTCCTCCAAAGCCGTTATGATCGTTCCGCTCTTTTCGGGAAGCGGTATCAGGATCAAGATCATCGAAGGCATGGCCGCCGGAAAAACCATCATCTCCACCAGTCTCGGCGCCGAAGGGATCGCTTATACCAACCATGAAAACATCCTCATTGCCAATGCCCCTTGTGAATTCTTCGACATGATCTCCGTGTGCGTGGCAGATAAACGGCTATTTGAAAAAACAGGCAAACAGGCACGGGTATTGATTCAGACGCATTATCTTCCACAAAAACTGGTCCAAAATCTGATCGGTTTTTATCAACAACTGGTCAGATAACAGGGATTTTTATAATTTTGCTCTCCACAAGCCATATTCATGCGATTATTTTTTCTTTTGCCACGTGTGCCGTACCCGACCGAAAAAGGGGATAAATTAAGGGCGTTTCACCAGATCAAACAGCTGTCGAAGCACCACGAAATTATCCTTTGTGCGCTGAATGACGGGGTGCTGCATGAAGATGCCATTCCGGTCCTGAAAAAGTATGTGAAGGCTATTCATATCATCCCGATCCCTAAATTTTCCATCGCGGTCAACCTGATCAGAACCCTGTTTTCAGGCAAACCCCTGCAGGTCGGATATTTCTATAACGCCTCCTCCGCAGCCAGGATACACAGCCTTATTGCAGAATACAAGCCCGACCATATCTTTTGCCAGCTGATACGGGTAGCAGAGTATGTAAAAGGGATCAATATCCCCAAGACACTGGATTACCAGGATGTTTTTTCCAAAGGAGTTGCCAGGCGGCTCTCCACATCACCGTTTTACCTGAAACCCTTCCTGAAAATTGAATACAACCGCCTGCTGCAATATGAACATGATGCGTTCGACGATTTTGATAACAAGATCATTATCTCTGCTCCGGACCGCGACCTGATACCCCATCCCGACCGCGAAAAAATCGTGGTGGTTGCCAATGGTGTGGATACCGACTTCTTCAAGCCGATTGAAACTGAAAAAAATTACGACCTCGTCTTTACCGGGAATATGGGTTACCCTCCCAATATCAACAGCGCCGAATTCCTGGTGAATGAAATCCTGCCCGAAATTTTGCCTCACAAACCCGACCTGCGGCTGCTGATCGCAGGGGCAAATCCCCATCTCCGGGTGATGGTTCTTAAATCAGCCCAGGTGGATGTCAGCGGCTGGGTTCCCGACATGCGCGAATGTTACGCCGGGGCGAGGATATTCATCGCCCCCATGCAGATCGGCACCGGTCTGCAGAACAAACTGCTGGAAGCAATGGCCATGCAGGTTCCGTGCATCACATCCCCCCTCGCCTTCCAGGCGCTCAATGCCCGCGACGGTGAGGATATCCTTGTTGCCCAAACCCCCAAAGAGTATGCTGCCCATATCCTGACCCTGCTCAACAATCCAGCGCTGGCGAAAAAGATCGCCCTCAACGGCTATAACCTTGTTCATCAGAACTTTAACTGGGAAATTGAAACCGATAAGATCGACAAGCTGATCGGGGAGAAACTCAAATAAAAGAATGCAGAAATGCAAACAATGCAAACAATGCAGACAATGCAGATAATGCAGATAATGCAGAATTTTGCCTGTTGCCTGTTGCCTATTTCCAAATGAAACACACCTATTGATTTAACCATATGTCCGACGATAAAAAGATCATTTTCAGCATGGTGGGCCTCTCCAAGAGCTATCCGCCCCATAAACAGGTTTTAAAGAACATCTACCTCTCCTTTTTTTACGGAGCCAAGATCGGCATTATCGGTTTGAATGGTTCAGGGAAATCAACCCTGCTCAAGATCATTGCCGGCGTTGAGAAATCGTTCCAGGGCCAGGTAGTCTTTTCACCCGGTTATTCGGTGGGTTACCTGGAACAGGACCCGCAGTTCGACGACACGAAGACCGTGAGGGAAATCGTGGAAGAGGGCGCTATTGAGGTGGTGAATCTGCTGAAGGAGTACGAAGCTGTCAACAACAGGTTTGGCGATCCGCTGAGCGATGATGAGATGGATAAACTCATCAAACGGCAGGGTGAACTAACCGAACTTCTTGATCAGCATGAGGCGTGGGATCTCGACAGCAAGCTCGAACGTGCCATGGACGCCCTGCGTTGTCCCGACCCGTACTCCCATGTTAAGAACCTTTCGGGGGGAGAACGCCGCCGGGTAGCGCTTTGCAGGCTGCTGCTGCAGGAACCTGAAATCCTGCTGCTCGATGAGCCAACCAACCACCTTGACGCCGAATCGGTTCAATGGCTCGAATTGCACCTGCAGCAATACAAGGGGACGGTGATTGCCATTACCCACGACCGGTACTTCCTCGACAATGTGGCTGGCTGGATCCTCGAACTCGACCGCGGCGAAGGTATCCCGTGGCAAGGAAATTACACCTCGTGGCTCGAACAGAAATCGAACAGGCTTGCCATGGAGGAGAAGACCGAAAGCAAACGGCGTAAAACCCTCGAACGTGAGCTCGACTGGGTGCGTATGTCGCCCAAAGCGCGCCAGGCAAAGGGTAAAGCCCGGTTGAATGCCTACGAAAAAATGATGAGCGAAGATGTCAGGGAAAAGGAAGAACGGCTTGAATTATATATCCCCAACGGACCACGCTTAGGCAACATGGTACTGGAGGCGACCGATGTATCCAAATCATTCGATGACAAATTGCTTTTTGAAGGGCTGAATTTCTCCCTGCCCCCTGCAGGTATCGTCGGTGTAATCGGCCCCAACGGGGCCGGGAAAACCACGTTGTTCAGGCTTATCATGGGCGTTGAGAAGGTTGACAAGGGCTCGTTCAACGTAGGGGAAACTGTAAAACTCGGCTATGTTGACCAGACCCATACCGCCATCGACCCCGAAAAAACGGTGTTCCAGGTCATTTCCGGCGGCGCCGAGAACATGCAGATCGGCGGACGCACCATGAGCGCCCGCGCCTATGTGGCCAGGTTTAACTTCAGCGGGGCCGACCAGGAAAAAAAATGCGGGGTTCTCTCCGGCGGCGAACGAAACCGCCTGCACCTTGCCTTAACGCTGAAAGAGGAGGCCAATGTCCTCCTGCTCGATGAGCCCACCAACGACATCGACGTAAATACCCTTCGCGCACTCGAAGAGGGTCTTGAGAATTTTGCCGGTTGCGCCGTGATCATCTCACACGACCGCTGGTTCCTCGACCGCATCGCAACCCATATCCTTGCCTTTGAAGGCGACTCACAGATGTATTTCTTCGAAGGCTCCTACTCCGATTACGAGGAAAACAAGAAAAAACGCATCGGCGACGACGAACCACACAGGATAAAATATAAAAAGCTCAAGGGGTGATCCCTGAAAATGGCGAATATCTATCATAAACTATGATCCTAATTGATAACCTGCTGCTCGACCGGGTCTCTGACCAGGCAAAGTCATCGCCAAGGGGACGAAAAAATTACAATTTCCATAAAGCACCCGCCGATACGCTTCAACGGTTGCTGAATGCCATCGAACCCCTGTCGTATGTTCAACCGCACAAACATGAAAATCCCGACAAACGGGAGGTTTTTTTCGCCCTCCGCGGCAGAATCGCTGTGATCGAATTCGATGATCAGGGATCTGTTACAGGCCATACTGTCCTTGACCCGCTGAAGGGGATTTTTGGCGTTGAGGTCGCCGAGCGCACCTTTCATACGATCATTGCTCTGGAAAAGGATACCGTTGCCTATGAGGTCAAGGATGGCCCCTACAGCCCGGTTGATGATAAGCATTTTGCAATCTGGGCGCCCAAAGAGGGGGAGGACGGATGCACGGTGTATACCAGGAGACTGATGGAACAGCTGAATATTGAATAACGAATATCGAACAACGAATATCGAACAACGAATATCGAACAATGAATATCGAACCTCGAATATCGAACAATGAATATCGAACAACGAATATCGAATATTGAAGGGAGATATTGAGAATTGGCGCTGTGGGATTTAGCCGGGCCTTTTATTCGTTGTAAGTCAGACGGAAACTTTTTATATTTGTAAAAAAATGTGAATGGCTTCACAGAAAGCATCTATTCCCAAAGGAACACGCGACTTCTCGCCCGTTGAAATGGTGAGAAGGAATTTTATCTTTGACCTTATCCGCAGTACTTTCCAGATTTTCGGATATCAGCCTATTGAAACCCCGGCCATGGAAAACCTTTCCACGCTGATGGGGAAATATGGCGAAGAGGGGGACAAACTGCTGTTTAAAATCCTCAATTCGGGCAATTACCTCGACGGACTTCCTGAAGCGGAATCGGGGATGCGCGATGCCGCATCAAGAATCATCCATCTCACCAAACACATCGCGGAAAAGGGACTCAGGTATGACCTTACCGTTCCGTTTGCCCGCTTTGTGGTTCAACACCAGAATGAACTGATTTTCCCCTTCAAACGCTACCAGATCCAGCCTGTGTGGCGGGCCGACCGGCCGCAAAAGGGCCGCTACCGTGAATTTTTCCAATGCGATGTGGATGTGATCGGCAGCAACTCCCTCTTAAATGAGGTGGAACTGTGTCAGATCATCGATACGGTCTTCTCAAAACTGGGCATCCGGGTGCTCATCAGGCTCAACAACCGCAAGGTGCTTGCCGGGATTGCCGAAGCCATCGGTGCCCCTGAAAAACTGACAGACATCACGGTGGCCATGGACAAACTCGATAAAACCGGGATTGAGCAGGTTAACGATGAACTGGTCGAGCGGGGCATCTCCTACGAATCGGTTGAAAAGCTTCAGCCTATTCTCAACCTTGATGTGAAGATCAAGGAGAAATTCGAGGTGCTGACCGGGTTTTTCGCCGGAAGTGAAATAGGGCTCAAAGGGCTTGACGAAATGCGGACGGTGCTGAAACATCTCAAGGAACTCGGTCTGGAGAATAAATTTGACTTCGATACCAAACTTGCACGGGGACTGAGTTATTACACAGGCACCATCCTGGAGGTCAAGGCGCTTGACGTATCCATGGGCAGTATCTGCGGAGGCGGCCGTTACGACGACCTCACCGGCATTTTCGGGTTGCCCGGGATGTCGGGTGTTGGTATCTCCTTCGGCGCCGACAGGATCTATGATGTGATGAAGGAGTTAAACCTGTTTCCTGAAACATTACAGGCCTCCTCCAGGGTATTATTTGTTAACTTTGGCGCTGAAGAAGAAAAGTACTGCCTGAAATTGCTGGCCGCGCTCCGCAGGTCGGAGATCCCTTCGGAATTATACCCGGATGCCGCAAAACTTAAAAAACAGATGGAATACGCCAACCGCAAAAACATTCCCTATGTCGTCCTGATCGGCAAGGATGAGATGGAAAGCGGAATGCTGGCACTAAAGGATATGAGGTCGGGCGAACAGAAATCCTGTTCCCTTGATGAGGTAAAACAACTATTGTCATGGTAAGTAAAAATGTAAAAAGAACCTGGTCGCTGGCCATTCTGTGCGCACGCAGCAAGATTATCGGAGCGGAATGAGGGAATGCAGGCAATGCAGGCAATGCAAACAATGCAGGCAATGCAGTCAATGCAGACAATGCAGTCAATGCAGACAATGCAGGAATGCAGGAATTTGATAAGGAATAATACATTTTTTAATTTTATTTTCAGACTATGACACTTATAATAAAAGGGGCGGGACTTACCATCGAGGATGTGGTCCGGGTGGCCCGTCAGAATGAAAAAGTAGAACTTGATCCCCAGGCAGTTGAACGCATCCATAAATGCCGTGCCATGCTGGAGCGCAAAATCCTGGCGCATGAGATCATGTACGGGGTTAACACCGGCATCGGCGAATTCTCAGAGATGGTACTCAACGATGACCAGGTCAAGGAATTCCAGAAATATCTTATTTACAATCATGCCGCCGGTATTGGCGACCCCATGCCCCTCGACTGGGTTCGCGGCGCCATGCTCGGGCGTATCAATGTACATGCCCATGGCAATTCTGGATCACGGCTGGAAATCACCCAAACGCTTGTCGACATGCTGAACAAGGGGGTTACTCCCATGGTTTGCCAGAAGGGTTCTGTTGGCGCCTGCGGCGACCTAGCCCCCATGTCACAGATAGCCCTGCTGATGATGGGCGAAGGACAGGCCTACTATGAAGGAAAACTGATGTCGGGCAAGGATGCACTCGATGCAGCAGGGATTCCTGTTCCAGGGCTGCAGGCCCGCGACGGACTGGCCACCATCAATGGCTCCAATGTATTAACCGCCATGAGTGCGCTTTACCTGTTTGATGCCAACAACTGGCTTAAACAGGCGGAAATCGCTGCCTCCATGTCGCTCGAGGCCATGAAGGCCAATATGCGTCCCTACAGCCCGAAGCTTCATGAAATCAGGGGATTTAAAGGCGCAGTGCGCAGTGCGGCGGCGATCCTGAAATGTGTCACAGGGGGCGACCTGGTGGAGGGTAAGGTAAAATGCAAGGTACAGGATGCCTATTCCATGCGTTCAACCCCGCAGGTTATCGGAGCCGCCCATGATGCACTTGCCTATGCACGTTCACAGGTGGAGATCGAATTGAACGGTGTGGGCGACAACCCGATCTTTTTCCCCGATGAAAATCTTCAGCTTTCAGGGGCCAATTTCCAGGGCTCACCAGTTTCGGTACCCATGGACATGGCAGGATATGTCGTGACCATGGTCAGCGTGATGAGCGAACGCCGCATGAACCGGTTGAACAACCCGGCCCTGAGCGTCGGACTTCCCGCGTTTCTCACCAAGGGTGCCGGCATGTTCAGCGGACTTATGCTGAGCCAGTATACGGCCGACATGCAGATCGTGGAACAACGCATCCTTTCCGCGCCGGCTTCGATCCAGTCGATTCCCGCCGCAGCCGACCAGGAGGACTTTGTCTCCATGGGAATGAATACCGCACTGAAAAACTTCCAGATCCTCGACAATGCCTATGGTATCCTCGGTATTGAACTGATGGCGGCCGCCCAGGCGCTCGATTTCAGGGAATACAAATTCGGTCTCGGAGTTTCCAAAGCAAAGGAGATTATCAGAAAATATGTCGACTTCCTCGAAGTTGACCGCCCGCTATACCCCGATCACAATGCCATGAAGGAACTCGTGAAATCATGCGAAATTCTTCATGAGGTGGAAGGATTGGTTGGTTCTTTGGAATAACAATAACCTTAATGTGATACGCGAGACCCGAAACC
>CAIYQH010000071.1 GCA_903928285.1 uncultured Bacteroidales bacterium | reverse complement strand
TCGGTTATTGTTTCGGCGGCTCGGTGGTGCTGAATTCGGCTAAACTGGGCGCTGACCTGAAAGGAGTCGTGAGTTTCCACGGCGGACTGGGTGGCGCTCCGGTCGACAAAAAACTGTTGAAGGCGAAAATCCTGATCTGCCACGGGGGCAGCGACAAATTTGTGCCCCAAACGGATATCGATGCCATCAAACACCGTCTCGACTCCATCGGCGCCGTTTACACCTTCAAGGTCTATGCCAATGCAACCCATGCCTTCACCAATCCGGATGCCACTACCATCGGCAAGAAATTCAATATGCCCATTGAATACAATGCCGATGCCGACAAGGATTCATGGGCAGATATGAAAGTCTTCCTGAAAAGCCTCTTCCCGGAAAAAAAATAGCGGCTTCCATTCCAACCAGCCCGGTATCAGCGGTATTATTCATTTTACAAAAAAATGGTGCCTGTTAATTATTTTCGTACCTTTGACCTCTCAAACAGATTAGTCAAAAGGTTAAGGTTGTTATCATGGTTTCCATTATCCACCAGCTGGGGAATACCGAAAAACTGGGTGCCATCCTGGTCGCCGCGCAAAAGCGGTTCGGCCACTATGGGTTTGAGAAGACCACCATGTCGGAGATCGCGGCAGATGTAAACATGTCGAAAGCTTCGCTGTACTATTATTTCCCCGATAAGGAAAGTCTCTGGTGGGCTGTCCTTGCCAAGGAACAGAACGAATATTTCGCACTGGTTTCCGCTAACATGAGCGAACTGAGAAACCCTGAGAAGATGCTGTATGAGTTCGTAAGGTTACGGCATGGCTACTTTACCACCTTCCTGAACCTGACCAAGTTCCGGTTTTCCGATTTTTACCAGATCCGGCCACATATACGGGAGATGATCGACCAACTGCTTTCACGCGAAGCCGGGCAGATTACTGCAATCCTGAAACAGGGTGTTGTATCGGGGACTTTCGAAATTGAAAATCATGAACAGACGGCACGATTGTTCCTGGAGATTCTGCATGGCCTGAGGATGATCGTGATCCGAAACAGGCCGATGATGGAGATCAAACAGGAGGATTATGACCTGATGTTTGAAAAGCAGCGTAATTTTATTGAACTTTTTATCCGGAGCATCAGGAATCATAGGAGTTTATAACGTAACGGGGCCTACTTCCGGAAAATCGAAATCAAAGCACTTATTCAAAATACTTTCATGCTATGGCTGAAGAAAACAAACCTGAATCATCAAAGGGCCGGAAGATAAGGGCCTACATCCTGCTTGGCCTGGTAGTGCTGGCGGTGATTGTCGTTGGCTGGTTTTGGTACCGCCAGTACACGCGCTATTTTTCAACGGATGATGCCTATATTGATGCCGACAGGGTTTCGGTCAGTTCGAAGGTCCTCGGCAGGATCCTCCGGATCGGGGCTGAAGAGGGCGATACCGTAAAACAGGGACAATTGCTGGTGGATATTGACAGCAGCGACCTGGTGGCACAGCGCGTTCAGGCGGCCTCAGCGCGCGACCAGGCAATTGCTTCGGTAACCCAGGCAACGGCAAAATACGAACTGGACCAGAAGAATACCAGGGTCCAGGAGATCAATGTTGAAAAAGCCAAAGAGGATCTTGACAGGGCGACAGTGCAATATGAGGGAAAGGTGATCACGAAAGAGCAGTTCGACCACATCAGCAGGTCGTACGAGGCATCGGTTGCACAGCTGGATGCTTCGCGGGCACAGTTGGCCGTGAGCAAGTCACAGATTGAAAGCGCCTCGCTGACCATTAAAACCGCCAGTGCCCAGATCAGCACCATTGAAACTTCGCTGCGCAACACGCGGATATATGCACCGGCCGGTGGCCGTGTAGCCAAACGCTGGCTGCTGCCGGGGGATGTGGTTCAGCCGGGACAGTCGGTATTTACCATCACCAAGGACTCCCTGCTCTGGGTGACGGCCTATTACGAGGAGACCAAGGTCGGCGGTATTCACATCGGGCAGCATGCGGAGTTTACGGTGGATGCCTTTCCTGATGTTGTGTTACACGGGAAGGTTTATAATATCGGCACCAACACGGCGGCGCAGTTTTCGCTCATCCCGCCCAACAATGCCTCGGGCAACTTTACCAAGGTAACGCAACGCATTCCCGTTAAAATCTCTATTGATCACGGTACCACCGGCGATTCAAATCTCTGGCACCGCCTGGTATCCGGCATGTCGGTGGTGGTAAAAATTTATAAATAGCCATGGTAGTGTTGAAGCCGTACCACGGGTTCAGGCGTTTCATCAGGGCCCAGAACGCCACGTTCGATGAACGCAGTCCCGTTTATCGCTGGTGGCTGCTGGCCAACGTGATGATCGGCACCTTTATGGCCGTGCTCGACGCAACCATTGTGAATGTCGGTCTGCCCAAAATCATGGCCTCCTTCGGCGTGGGGATCGACAAGATCGAATGGGTGCTCACCGCATACATGCTGGCGCTGGCTGTTATGCTGCCCACTTCGGGATGGATGGCCGACCGCTTTGGCTACAAACGCGTTTACTTCCTGGGACTCTTTTTGTTTACCCTCGGATCGTTCATGTGCGGATATTCCTCCTCGGAGGACATGCTGATCTTCGCCAGGGTCATCCAGGGACTGGGCGCCGGCGCCCTTATGCCGGTCGGGATGGCCATCATCACGCGCGAATTCCCGCCTGAACAGCGCACCCTCGCCCTTGGCTTCTGGTCGATTGCCTCGGCCGCCTCGGTCTCGTTCGGCCCGCTCATCGGCGGTTACCTGGTCGATAATTTCAGCTGGCCGCTGATCTTCGATGTCAATGTTCCCATCGGCATTGCCGGGATGCTTGCCACGGCGATCATCCAGAAAGAATACAGGAGCCCGCGGAAACGAAAGTTCGACCCCGTGGGATTCGTCTCGGTGAGCATCTTCCTGCCCGTCTTGCTGTATGCCCTTACCGAAGGCAATGCCGCCAGCAATTCCGGGGGATGGAATTCCCCGGTGATCCTGGCCTGTTTCGGCATTGCAGCCATCGCACTGGCATTGTTCCTGGTCACGGAGCTGACCATCAAAGAACCGTTGATCGAACTGAGCCTGTTCAGGGGATACAACTTTGCCGTCAGCAACCTGGTGATCTTTATCTTCGGTATCGGCATGTTCGGCAGCACCTTCCTGCTTCCGCTATACCTGCAAAACGCCCTGGGCTATACCGCCATCCAGGCCGGTTCGGTCTTCCTGCCTGTCGGGATCATCCAGGGGATCATCGCACCGGCAACCGGGATCTTCTCCACAAAAATGAACCCCAGGATCCCGATCATCATCGGTGTGTTCCTGCTTGCCTTCAGCTTTTACCTCAACAGCATGCTCTCCTACATGACCGAGCATTCCTTTATCATGCTGTCGCTGTACCTTCGCGGACTAGCGATGGGGATGATGTTCAGCCCCCTTACCGCCCTTGCCACCATCGGCATCCCGAAGGAAAAAATGGGGCAGGCGTCGGGACTGATCAACGTGCTGCGCCAGATCGGCGGCAGTTTCGGCGTGGCTCTCCTGTCGACCCTGCTGACCACCCGCGTGATCTTCCATTCGCAGGTCTTTGGCGAGGCGCTCGACCAGAATTCGCCGGCCTTTAAAGGGGTCATGACCAACATCAGCCACTTCATCGTTCACAACACCGGCAGCACCCTTGCAAGCGCATCGCAGCAGGGCAGTTACCTGCTGATGTCACACCTCAACCGGCAGGCTTTTGTGCAGGCCATCAGCGACGATTTCCTGATTGCCACGGTATTTACGCTGGTCAGCGCCATACCTGTTTTTTTCCTCAGAGTTAAAAAGAACAATTAAGAACCATGCAACTCAAGAATGTTATCTGCTGCTTTGTTTTTGCCGGCTTTGCCGCGGCAGCTTTCCAGGTATCCGGTCAGCCGCGGCAGGAGCGACTTCCTTTCGACACAAAGGATTCGCTGACGCTTTCACTAATCCTGAACCAGGTGCTGACTAACTATCCCAGTGTCACCAGGGCACAGGAGGCGATCCGGATCGCCGAAGCAAGTGTGGCGCTGGCAAAATCGGCCTGGTATCCTACGGTAACAGCCAACGCAGATTATACCCGCATCGGACCGGTACCAGAACTGACCATCCCAAACCTTGGCCATTTTGTCATGGCGCCAAACAATGTCTATGATGCCACGGTCAGTGCCTATGAAAATATTTACGATTTTGACAAAACCTCGCGTAAGGTTGAGGTTGAAAAATCGAACCAGGAACTTGCCGAAAAAAATGTGGAACTTGTCCGTCAACGGCTGACCCTGCTCACCTCGGTGAGTTTTTACACCCAGATATACCTGCAGGAGGCCATCCGGATCAAGGAGTCCCAGATTGCCACCTTAAAGCAGCACCTTGACTTCGTGACCCGGAAGGAACAGACCGGATCGGCCACCCATTACGAGATCCTTTCAACACAGGTAAGGCTCTCCAATGCCGAAAACCAGAAGGTCGACCTGGAGGCATCGCGCCAAACCCAGCAGGCCACGCTGAATTCACTGCTCGGGCTGCCTGTAAGGACTGTTATCAAAGTACAGGGAAACTTTGTCTATGCACAACCCGGGATGAATCCCGACTCGCTGATCCCCTATGCGCTCGACCACCGCTATGAAATGGTGCTGGTTCAGTTGCATGAAAAACACGCCCGGCTTGAGCTCCGTTCAACCAAGGCGATGAATTATCCATCGCTGGGGGGTTTTGTCGACGGAGGGTTCAAGAATGGCTATTTCCCCGATCTCAACAAGTTCACCCCTAACTTTGCCGCAGACGTCGGGCTGAAGGTGCCGATTTTCGACGCGACCCGCAGGCGCAGCTCGATGCGGATTGCCGCTTCGCAGATCAATATGGCAAGGAGCGACATCGAACAAACCTCCCGCGATATTTCCACGGAGGTCTATCAGAACGAGACCAACATGCTGGCATCTCTGAAAAAAATCGACCAGGGCAACCTTCAGGTCAACCAGGCCCGCGAAGCGCTGGAACTGGCTGCCATCTCGTACAAGACAGGCGCTATCACCAACCTCGACCTGCTCGATGCCGAAACCGCCCTCGAAGAGAGCCGTGTAAACCTGCTGAAAGCGCGCATCGAATATGCCATCAACGTGGTGCGACTGAATATATCGGTGGGAAATCAGGTCCAATAACAGCTGCTGTTACCAGCCCCCGGTTATCAGGAAGATCATCTTTCCCTTGAATTTGCTATATCCCTGCGACTTCCTTATATTTGTCATACAGTTCCCTGCCGGCCAGGTCATGACATGTCTGTTACCGGTATGAATTTCCACCTTTAACCATAGCCAGGCCATGAGGAAAAATGAACCGATCTTCAACTACTTTTATTCAAAACTGCTTTCGGAAAAGGTCAGGGAAAAAAGTGAGATCGTTATTATTTCCATCGCGATTGTCAGCTTTATCCTGCACCTGGCGCTCGTCACGCTGACCGGATTCAACCTGGTTCAGTTAAACGATTATGCGGGAATTTTCCGCAACCCGATCGCCGCGATCTATACCCCCTTCTCCTTTATCCTGATTTATGAAGTCTACCTGCTGGTCTATTACCTGCCCAAATCAACCACCATCTATATCGGGAAACAATACGAGATCATCACGCTGATCGTGATCCGCGGCATCTTCAGGGACCTGGCAAAACTCGAATTCACCTCTAACTGGTTCGCCGTTCATAACGACCTGAAATTCACCTATGACATCATTGCAACCCTCCTTTTATTCTTCCTGATCCTGATCTTTTACAGGCTGAACAGCAAGAAGGAGGAGGCTAACGATCATCACCCGGTAACGATTATAAAGTTCATCCGGCTGAAAAACATGATCGCGATGTGCCTGATCCCGATATTTTTATTTTTAGCCATCCATGGCCTGACCCGCTGGATCAATGGCAACTTTTTCTCGATCAGCCAGATGGTCGATTCCATCAAAGATATCAATGGCATCTTTTTCAACGAGTTTTTTACGATCCTGATCCTGACGGATGTATTGCTGCTGCTGATCTCCTTTTTGTACACCGACAAATTCAGCAAAGTGATCCGCAATTCGGGATTCATCATTTCGACCATCCTGATCAAAATGTCATTCAGCGTGGAGGGGATGCTGAATACGATCCTGATCGTTGTGGCAGTCGTCTTCGGTGTGCTGATCCTGTGGATCCACAACAAGTATGACAATCTTGCCTGACGGGAGATTCCGGTTAATTGAGAATGATTTTTCCTTCGTAAAGGATTGATCCGTAGTTAAGGATTCTGAAGAGATAGGTCCCGTTGGCCAGCCCGTTGCGGCGAAGGGTATAGTTAACTTCTTTGCTTTTGTTACACGGGATTTCCAGGTCTGCCGCCCTGATTCCGTTCATGGAATAGAGCTCAAGCCTGCATCCTCCGAACATTTCATGATCCGACACCAGCCTGAATTTCGTTGATTCCGTAAAAACCGACGGGTTCACGCTCACATGGAAAGCCGGTGCCGGACTGTTTATTTCGCTTAATCCTGTATTAGCAGAAAACTGGATGTTCAGGATCGGATGGAATTCCATCTGGTTCGGGGCAGCCCCGGTTTGCCCGTGAGGCACATCCACGAAAGCCACCCCGGTGATGTCAACCGCCGGGATGTTTACATTTGCCACGGCTCCCGTGCCGATATGGGCATTCACCCAGTTGCGGGCGGCGATAAAATCATTTACATGAGCTGAAGTCGCGGCAACCGCGCAAACCGGATCGGGCACTTCGCCGATCATGGTTTCGCTGCCTGAAGCGAGCACCAGGTGGTAGTCATTGTCATCCTCATTCTTTTTAATGGTGATCCTGCAGGTGATGGTGTAATTCTGAAACTCGATGCCGGGCATCCGCGGTGCAGTCGTACTGGGTGTGGTGGCAATATGGATCAGTGAATCCATGGTGGTGAGCCGTGGCGTGTAATTCACCTGCGCAGCGGCAGCATCCGTCAGTACTTTTACAGCCCATCTTTCAACACCTCCGCAAAGTACACTTTTGGGTTCATCGTCCCCTCCGGCTGTTTTATCACACCCTCCCCCGGCAATCAGAAAATTAGGCAACAAAAAGAACAACAACAGCGTGGTCTGAAGATGCTTCATCCTGGTTCAGTTTCGGTTAGGTTTGACGACGGTAAAAGTCTGTCTCATATTTTGCCATTTTTCATTAGAATCCTGTTTCCATTGTCAAGGCATGTAATTTAACCACAAGTTTCACAATGATTTACATAATGTTCACAATGGCATTCATTGTGTTCATTGTGCTTTCTTTGTGTCTTTGCAGTTATATTTTTGAATGATAACAGCCTCTAAAAGAGTGCAAATGTATTATAATAACCCTTACCTCCTGCAAACCTGGGGATCCGGTTCATGTCCAGGTTAATCATGGCGGCTGTTGAACTGAGAAAAACGCTACATTTGGATAGTCAAAAAGCGACATTCCTGTCATGATAAAGCTGAAATATTTTCTGATCCCGCTTATCTGCTGCCTTACGCACGGTCACGCTCCCGCACAGCAGATCCTGCCTTACAGGAATCCCGTTCTCCCGGTTGAGACCAGGGTGAAGGACCTGTTGTCAAGGATGACCCCTGAGGAAAAGTTCTGGCAAATGTTCATGATTCCTGCAGATCCGGATCAGGGGCGGGAAAAGTTCAAAAACGGCATTTTCGGCCTGCAATTGAGTGAACCTGGAGATTTTGATGCAGCCGGGCAGATCGCTGACCACACTTTTCACCTGCGGGCGTCGGGGATGGTGCGTAAAATCAACTCCCTCCAGCGCTATTTTACCGAGGAGACCCGGCTGGGAATCCCCATCATTCCTTTTGAAGAGGCGCTGCATGGCCTGGTGGCCCAGGGAGCGACCTGTTTCCCGCAGGCCATCGCCCTGGCAGCTACCTGGGATACGGCCCTGATGGGCAGGGTGGCTACCGCGATTGCCCTGGAGACCCGAAGCAGGGGAATCCGCCAGGTATTATCCCCTGTGGTAAATATTGCCAGTGACGTTCGCTGGGGAAGAGTGGAGGAAACCTACGGGGAGGATCCCTGTTTGTCGGCACTGATGGGCATCGCCTTTGTCTCGGCCTTTGAAAAAGCAGGTGTGGTGACCACCCCGAAACATTTTATCGCCAACAACGGAGATGGCGGTCGAGACAGCTACCCTGTTGATTTCAGTGAACGGGAACTGGAGGAGATCTACCTGCCCCCGTTCCGGGCCTGCTTCGAAAAAGGGGGCTCCCGGTCGGTCATGACCTCCTACAATTCCCTTGGCGGTAGTCCGTGTACAGCCAATGACTGGCTGCTGAACCGAAAACTGAAGCAGCAGATGCATTTCTCAGGTTTTACCATCTCCGATGCATGTGCCGTGGGCGGGGCAAACGTGTTGCATTATACCGCTGCAGATTATGCCGGGGCTGCCGTCAATGCCATCAACAACGGGCTGGACGTGATCCTGCAGACCGAATTTGACCACTACCGGCTGTTTATCCCTCCTTTCCTCGACGGGCGCATAGCTGCCGGCACCATCGACAGCGCGGTAGCCAGGGTACTCAGGGTGAAATTCGGGTTGGGACTCTTTGACCATCCCTTTACGGATGAAAAGGAGGCTGCCGCCCCGGATGCCAACCCGGCAAACCGGCAGCTGGCAAGGGAGGCTGCCATGAAATCTGTCGTGCTGCTGAAAAATGACCATCAAACTCTCCCTTTGTCAAAATCTATCAAAACACTTGCCATAATAGGAGTTGATGCCGTCGAGGCGAGAACCGGAGGCTATAGCAGGCCGGGCAAGGACAAGGTCAGCATACTCGATGGAATAAAAAACAAGCTGGGAGAAAGCTGCAGGGTGACCTGGTCCCCCGGCTGCGGCCGCTCCTCTCCCGAATGGGCTGAGGTGCCCGATTCGGTATTTTCAACAGTGGCCGGGGGAAAAACCATCCCCGGCCTGAATGGCGAATATTTCAACAATATCGACCTCTCCGGAAATCCCGTGATCACCCGGGTTGACAAGGCAGTAAATTTCCGATGGACCCTCTATGCTCCCGATCCGAAGATCAGCTTCGACTTCTTCTCGGTACGATGGACCGGGAAGCTGAAATCCCCATTAACCGGGACCTTCAGCATAGGAATTGACGGCAACGACGGGTACCGCCTTTATCTCGACGGGAAACTGCTGATCGATAACAGCAAACACCAGACATACGCTACCTCGCTGGTTGAATACCATTTTGAGAAGGGCAGGGAGTATGATATCCGCGTTGAATTTTCAGAGCCGTCGGGAAGTTCCTGGCTGAAACTGGTCTGGAATGCAGGCATCAACAACGACTGGCAACAACGGATCGATGAAGCAGTGGCATCGGCAAAGAATTCGGATGCCGCCATTATTGTAGCTGGAATAACCGAAGGCGAGGGTCTCGACAGGGCGCACCTGGGGCTGCCCGGTCGCCAGGAGGAGATGATCAGCAGAGTTGCCGCTACCGGAAAGCCTGTCGTCGTCGTGTTGTCGGGAGGAAGCGCCATTACCATGTCGGGCTGGATCAACAAGGCAAACGCCATCCTCGATGTCTGGTATCCCGGTGAGGAGGGCGGCAACGCCACTGCCGCCCTCCTGTTTGGCGAATACAACCCCGCGGGGCGCCTGCCGGTAACCTTCCCTGTTTCCGAAGGCCAGCTTCCGCTGACCTATAACCATAAGCCCACCGGCCGCAACGATGACTACGGCGACCTCACCGGCCAGCCCCTGTTTCCCTTTGGTTTCGGGCTGAGCTATACACAGTTTGAATACAGTGATCTGACCTTCAGCAGGCAGCGGTTTCAAAAAGAGGACTCAACGGTGGTGCGGTGCCGGATCAAAAATACGGGATTGTTTGAGGGAGATGAGGTAGTGCAGCTTTATATCCGGGATATTCTGGCCTCGGTAGCCCGGCCAATAAAGGAGCTGAAGGGATTTCAACGCATTCACCTGCTGGCCGGCCAGGAGCGGGAGGTGACATTTACCATTACTCCCGAAATGCTGAAAATGCTCAACCAACGGATGGAATGGATCGTGGAGCCCGGCGATTTCAGGGTTATGTTGGGGGCCTCCTCCCGCGATATACGGCTTAGGGAGATCATGACCGTAGAATAGGCAGAATCTTGTTCATTAATTTTAATACCATGTACCGAACTTACCTGATGATCTTCCTGCTGGTGCTGGCAATACAGCTGCCGGCACAGAAAACCAACCCCGTTTCCTCCAGGGTTTTCTGGAAGGAGGACTTTTCGCAGGGGAAGTTGCCCGCCGGGTGGATCAGCAAAGCAGTCAACGACAGCAATATCATGTGGGAATGCACCAACCAGCCCTTTCCGGGTTCCTATGGTCACGACCAGCAGGCGCCTCCCATTGCATCGGAAAGCGGTGGTTTCCATATGCAGTTTGCTCCGGGAGTCAGGGTTGATAAATATTACCGCAGATGGGAAAAGAGGGGAATCTGGCCCGATGCCTGGTTTCAGACCTCTTCCGTTGACTGTTCCGGGAAAAATTCGGTCGTGCTGAAATTCAAACAGAACTTCCTGTGGAACGACTGGGGCAAGGTCAGCAAGGATGGCGGCCTTTATGTAGGCGTTTCAAACAACGGCACGGAATGGCAAGAATATGAAGTGCGCAGGGGGATTGCCTCCGAAGGGGATTGTCAGAACCCCATGGCGGTTGAGTTGAACATCACGGCAACCGCGGCTTTTCAGAAAACTGTCTGGCTGCGCTTTTACTGGCGTGGCATTTATGCCTGGTACTGGATGGTCGACGACCTGGAACTTTCAGAAGCGCTGGATCACGACCTGCAGGCCGCGGCGCTTGTCTCTCATCCTCAGGAGGGAAATACCTTTACCCCCGCGGAGGTGTTCCGGTTTAAGGTAGTAAACCTGGGATCCAAAGCCATTCAAAAACCATTCGACTGCTGGCTTCAAACGGATAGCCGCCCGCCGGTCAGGGTTACCGTGCCCTTCAGCGAAAAACATGTGCTGGGCGTCATCGATACCGTGGAAGTGGATTTTCCACCTGCCGACCTTACTGATTACGGCATCCACAGGATCCGGTTTTATACTTCCCTGCCCGAGGACGACCGCCTGTCGAACGACACCCTGTCGACGGAACTTTTCTCGAGAGCCTACCAGTTGGGAGCCGTTAGCGGATTTACAAGATCGGGCGGCGCTTTCACCTTCGATTGCAACCATGCCAGGGTGCAGGTTGAATTTGGCAGGGATGATATTTTCAGGATCAGGATGGCATACGACGGCCTTCTGACCAACCCGGCCGGCGATGATATCGTGATCCATCCTCCCACGGGGGATGTTAAGGTAATGTTATCAGAAACGGCAGAATACTACCTGATGTCAACATCCAGGGCAGCCCTGCGGGCCTATCGCAACCCGCTCCGTTTTGCCCTGTATAAACCCGACAACAAAACCCTGGTTTGGGAAGAGTCCAGGGGGTTGACTTACGGCAAAGAGACCGTGCAATACCTCCGCCGGGGAGAAAACGAATGTTTCTATGGGGGCGGCATGCAGAATGGCAGGTTCTCGCACAGGGACAAAACCATCAGGATGCGGATAGACTGGAACTGGGAGGATGGCGGGGCGCCCAACCCTGCTCCCTTTTACATGAGCACCAATGGTTACGGGGCATTGAGAAACACCTTCGCCCCGGGCGAATATTCCTTTAAAGATACACTCCGCCTGGCGCATGCCGAAGCCCGTTTTGATTGTTATTATTTTGCATGCGAATCGATGAAGGAGGTGCTTAACGCCTATACCGACCTCACCGGAAAGCCCTTTCTGCCGCCGCGGTGGGCACTGGGAATGGGCGATGCGAACTGTTACAACCGGGGCAATAACAAGGGGAAAAATACTACCGGCTATGCCGGTACCACACCTGATGTGATCCCGCTCATTGCCGACCAGTATGCAGCCCATGATATGCCCCGCGGGTGGATCCTGCCCAACGACGGGTACGGATGCGGCTATACGAAACTGGATTCGGTGGTGACCGAATTGCGGAAAAGAGGCTTCCATACCGGGTTGTGGACCGAACATGGAGTCGAAAAAATCGCACGCGAGGTCGGGCAGTACAGTAGCCGGTTGTGTAAGCTCGATGTGGCCTGGATCGGCGAAGGATACCGGTTTGCTATCGACGGTTGCCAGGCGGCCTATGATGGAATCGAGCACAACAGCGATGCCCGCGGCTTTGTGTGGTCGGTTTGCGGCTGGGCCGGCACCCAGCGCAATTCCGTGGTCTGGAGCGGCGACCAGAAGGGTTCATGGGATTATATACGCTGGCATATACCAACCGTTACAGGGGCAGGTCTTTCAGCATTGAACTGTGCCACCGGCGATATCGACGGCATCTTTGCCGGCAGCGACAAGACCTTTACCCGTGATCTGCAGTGGAAATGCTTTACACCGGTGCTGATGTCGATGTCGGGATGGGCGCCGAAGGACAAACAGCCCTATGTTTACGGGGAACCCTATACCACCATCAACAGGAAATACCTGCGCCTGAAACTGCGCCTGACGCCTTATATGTACACCCTCTGCCATCAGGCATCCGAAACAGGTGTGCCTGCCGTACGGGCCCTCGTCCTTGAATACCCCGGCGACCCGGTAGCCCGCGGAACCGCCACACAATACGAATTTATGCTGGGTCAGCACCTCCTCGTGGCGCCTGTTTACCGTGATGAAGAGAAGCGCGACAGCATCTATCTCCCGGCGGGTAAATGGTTCGACTATTGGGATGGAACGGTGTATAACGGGAATACGACCTTAAACGGATACCCAGCACCGCTCGATAAATTACCAATCTTCGTCAGGGCTGGTTCGATCATCCCCATGTACCCGCTGATGAATTATGACGGCGAACGCCCTGCCGACACCCTTACACTGGATCTCTATCCCGGAAATGGGACCTCCTTTGAAATGTTCGAGGATGAAGGTTCAAACCGGGAGTACCGGGAGGAAAAATTTGCCGTGACAGCCCTTTCGGCGGTTACCGATCCTGATGCACGGATCACCGAAATCAGGATTAAGGCGGCAAAAGGAGATTACAAGGGAAAACTCAGCGAAAGAGCCTATATCATCCTGGTTCACGGCAGAGATGTTCCAAAAAAGATACTTGTTACAGGAAAAACGCTCCCCGCCCACGGAAAAAGCGGACTTACGGCAAACGGAGGTGCCGGCTGGCATTATGATCCGGAT
>CAIYQH010000070.1 GCA_903928285.1 uncultured Bacteroidales bacterium | reverse complement strand
TGATCCCTGCCAGGAAAAACAGACTGATTCCGAAAATGACCTTAAAAGCCAGATCAACCCCTTCAGTAAAGTTTGATGCACCCATATGAATTAATTACTTATTACAATTTAAAAACTACAGTTTATTGCGCCATTCGTCATGGCTACCTGAACAGATAATCCGACAGGGTGAAGAGGATGACCAGGACATAGATGGCCAGCACCATGATCACGAAGATACGGAAGAGTGACGATTCGAATTTCAGGTGCATGAAGTAGGTGAGCACGATCCCCGCCTTGACAGTGGCAATGGTAAGGGCCACAAATACCGTCAGGGCCGACAGGTCGATCCACGTCACGGTAATGGTCAGAAAGGTAAAGGAAAGCAGTGCGATCAGCACCCATGCATAGGTACGGTATGGTGTGATGTGAACAGTTTCGGTATCCATGTTGATTTGATTACGAATTTAAAATTATGAACTACTCATTCAATTTCGGGTTTACGGTCGGCCTTGCGGCCCTCTTCTCTAAGTTATCAGGTACAACAGCGGGAACAGGAAGATCCAGATAAGGTCGACGAGATGCCAGTAGAGCCCCCCGTTTTCGAGCAGCACATACCGTGAACTGTTGATGGTGCCGTTGTTGACCTTTACCATGGCGATGGTCAGGATGATACCGCCGACGATGAGGTGGAACATATGCAGCCCTGTCATGAAGAAATAGAGGCTGAAGAACATCACCTGGCCATGGTTCATTGTCAGCATCAGGTCACTGCCGGGATAGAGGCCGATGAAGAACTTATGGCCCCATTCAAAATACTTGTTGACCATAAAAACGGCGGCGCAGATCAGCGTAAGGAACAGCAGCAGCACGGCAAACCGGTTATGACCTTTTTGCACGGCTGTTATCGACATGGCTACGGTCGCGCTGCTGATCAGCAGCACGAGGGTGTTGATTGTGCCGATAAAGGCATTCAGGTGATGCGCTGCCGAATGGAAATCGGCTGAATAGTTGCCCCGCATCACCGCATAGACTAAAAATAAACCGCCAAACAGCAGGATTTCTGTAAAGATAAAGACCCACATGCCCAGTTTTGCACCAATGTCGTCGCGATGTTCCATATGATTAATTAAAATTTGAATTTAAATTACGAATCCGGCAAATTAATTGTTGTTCATTCGGTTATCCCGCTGTAGGCTACTTGTAGTCGTACGGTGTTTCATGTTCTCCCATTTCGGGCATTACGTCGAAATTTTCGACCGGAGGGGGCGAAGGGATGGTCCACTCCCAGGTACGGCCGCCCCAGGGGTTGTCGGGGGCTTTTTCCCCTTTTTTGCTGAAGAGGTTCGTCAGCATGAGGATGATGCCGATTAGCAGGAGGATGCCGCCAAAGAAGGAGAGTTGCATCCCAAGGGTGTACTGAGGGAGGTAGTCGTAATACCTGCGCGGCATGCCCATGATCCCGATGACGAATTGCGGGAAATAGAGGAGGTTAAAGCCGATGAAGAGGAATCCGAATGCCCAGTTGGCCCGTTTGAAATTATACATCCTGCCGTACATCTTGGGATACCAGTAATGGATGGCGGCAAAGAAGGCAAAGCCGACCCCTCCGAATACGATATAGTGGAAGTGGGCCACCACGTAAGCGGTGTCGTGAACGTGGATGTTGGTAGCAAGTGCGCCAAGGGTAAGCCCGGTCATCCCGCCGATCATAAAGAGGAAGATAAACCCGAGTGCGAAGAGAAAGGGCGGTTTCAGGTCGATGGAACCCTTATACATGGTGGTAACCCAGTTGAACACTTTGATGGCGCTGGGAACGGCAACCAGGAAGGTGAGCAGGGAGAAGATCCAACGGGCGGTGGGGCTCATTCCTGATGTATACATATGATGTGCCCACACGAAGTAGCCCACCAGCGCGATGGCAAGGCTGGAGATGGCGATGGCCCTGTAGCCGAATACGCGGCGTTGTGAAAAAGTCGGAATGATTTCGGTGATCACCCCCATGGCCGGCAGGATCATGATATAGACGGCAGGGTGGGAATAGATCCAGAAAAGATGCTGGTAGAGCACGGGATCGCCGCCCAGGGCGGGATCGAAGAAGCCGATGCGGAGCCACCGTTCGGCAATGACCATCAGCAGGGTGATCCCGACGATGGGCGTTGCCAGTACCTGGATCCAGGCGGTAGCGTAGAGCGACCAGGGAAAGAGCGGCATCTTGAAGAAGGTCATACCGGGAGCGCGCATGCGGTGCATCGTGACGATAAAGTTCAGACCTGTGAGGATCGAGGAGAAACCCAGGACAAAGGCGCCGAACACGGCAGCCACCACGTTGGTGTGGGTCTGGATGCTGTAGGGGGCGTAAAACGTCCAGCCGGTGTCGGGAGGACCGTTGCCCAGGAACTGGGAGGTCAGCGCGATACCGGCTCCCAGGATGTAGAGGTAAAATGAAAACAGGTTGAGCCTCGGAAAGGCCACATCTTTTGCGCCGATCATGATCGGCATCGAAAAGTTTCCGAACACCGCGGCCAACCCGGGGATGACCACCGTGAAGATCATGATGATGCCATGCAGTGTAAAGAGTCCGTTATATACCTGAGGCCCATAAAATTGCTGACCGGGCCGGAACAGTTCCAGCCGCATGATTTCGCCGAGAAGTACCCCTACGATAAAGAACACCATCATCGCGTACATATACATCAACCCGATCCGTTTATGGTCGGTTGAGGTAAGCCACGACATCAGGCCTTTGTGTTTTCCGGTATTGACAAGGTAACTTGGCTCAGGGTGATGAGTCTTTTCTTCAGTCATATTATCAGTTTTGTGTTTTCGTTTTTTTCCGGGATGTCCGGACAATAAGAACTATAAAAAGCAACAGGGCAAAGAAAATAATAACGGTGGCGGTGATTTTGGTCACCTGGAGGGTATATCTCCTCCCTTCGGGATCGTAGCTGAAGCAATACTCCAGCACGCGGTTGATGGTGGGTCTCGACAGTCCTTTCTGTGCCTCAATGATGGCCATTTTGACATCAAAGGGGAGATAGGAGGTGCCATACAGGTAACGGGTCACCTTACCCTGCGGACTCAGGACGATGATACAGGCAGGATGCATGAAGTCGTTCCCGCTGCGCTGGAAGATAAAGCCCACGGCGTTGGTGAGGGAGTGGATGTTGGCGCTGTCGCCGGTTAGAAACTGCCAGTCGGCGGCATGCGGCCTGCTGTGTTCGCGCAGGAAGTTCGGCTTCTTGGCCAGCGATTTTGCAGGGGTGTCGTCGGTGTTGAAACTCACCGTCACCACCTGGAAATCCTTTCCCAGTTCGAGGCCCATATGTTCAATGGCCTCCGACACGCCCGACAGCAGGGTCGGGCAGACCCCCATGCAGTCGTAATAGACCAGGGCAAGAATTGTCGGTCTTTTAATAAGCGACCGGAGCAGGACCGGCTGGTTCTGGTCGTTGAAGAAGGTTACGCCTGCAGGGATAACGGTATCAAGATGTTCGATCACCCCTGGTTCGTCGGCACGGCTCTCTTGGGCGAAAACCGGGATGGGAAACAGCCAGGCGAACACCAGGAGCAGGATCGCAAATCCGAAAAGATTTTTTTTCATAATGCTATTATATCGGTTACCTGTTTAAGGGGCAACCATGCAATTAATCTGTATTTTCTTCCTTATATATGCCGGCGATCATCAGAGCGCCGCCCATCAGGGCTGTGTCCTTAAGCAGCTCGATAAGAGCCATGTTGGCGGTAGCGCTTTCAAAAAGTCCCGGGATATGGATGGTACAGATAAAGATCAGCAGGAGCAAGGCGAGGAGCAGGCAGGCAATCTGCATAAGTTTCTTCAGGATGATGGCAACGGAGGCAGCCAGCAGCGCCAGTCCCGTGATGATCACGGTAAAACCGCCGCCGGGAATAAAGGAGCTGACCATCCCCAGATAATAGTTGTACATGAAAAAATGGTTCAGCCCCATCATGCCGAATGGCAGGGCAAACAGGATTCTTCCGATGGTGCCGAGATGTTTCATGCCTGAACCGTTATTTCCATTATTCATGATTTCCGTATTGTTACCTGTTATTTGTTGTCCAAAAACTGTTTTGTCGTTTTTACCGTAGCATAATAGTAGTTTAATGCAGCGAGGAAGCTGGTTTGAACCTCTCTGGCGTTTACAGTTTGCCCGTTGACTTCGAGGTCGCGGGTGGCACAGGCATCGCCGATGAGGGTGCAGTTGTATCCGAAATCTTTGGCTGCCCGTGTGGTTGCATCCACACACATATGGGTCATCATGCCACAGATCACCAGCCTGGTGATATTCCTGGATTGAAGTTCCTCGTTCAGCGCAGTCTCCTTGAAACTATTCGGATAGTGTTTGGTGATCAGGATCTCTTCCGGCCGGGGTTTTACCTTCTCATTGATTTCAGCGCCCGGGGTGTTGGGCCTGAAAAAGGTCGCCGCAGGGTTCTGGGCTACATGCCTGACATGGATCACCAGCGCACCCTCTTGTCTGAACCTGTCGAGGATCAGCCGGGCGTTGTCACAGGCCTGGCCGGGTGCAACCAGAGGCATCGCCCCCTTGCCGAAGTAGTCATTCTGGATGTCGATCAGGACCAGGGCAGTCTTCATGGGTATTTTAGGTTGACTGTTTTGTGCAACTCCTGCGATCGCCATCAGGCAGCATACCGTAAAGGAAAACAGGGCACGTTTCATATCAGGGGTTTCACGGGTTTCTGGCCGGTCAGGCGTGGCTCAGTTTCTTGATTTTAAGGATCGATATCAGGATATAGAGGATTAATCCCCATACGATGACAAAGGCGAATGCATAGGTAAGCAGCAGCGCAATGGGCGCATGGGCGCGGGTCGACCACCAGGCGCGGGTTTCGGTAAGTCCGGGCCGGCTGGTGGGGACACCGATGGAAAGCGAAGCAGTGACAGGTGTGGTTTTCATCTGGTTTTTCGGATCATTGACCCTTGCCGTAACTTCAACGGCGCCGGTGCCATTCCCGGGCAGGTCGGCGGGAAATTCAAAGAGGGCTTCACCCCTGGCATTGGTGGTCTTCATTTCGCCAACCTGCATGCTGCCGAAATAGCGTTTTACATAAATCATCACCCCGATGCCCTCAGCCGGCGAGTTATCGTTGTCCTTCAGTTTTTCATGGGCGGTGACGACTATTTTTTTCATCGGGTCGTTGTATTGCATGGCGAGCGTAACGATCCTGCCTGAAAATGATGCAAGGGCTTTAGGAGCGGGCTGCACATATTTCGGGTTGAACGAACGCAGGAAGGCGATCACCGACCAGCGGTCCTCTTCGGGGATGATGTTCCGGAATTCGGGCATCGGCGCCTTCCCTGTGGTGATCCTGAAGAAGATCTCCCCGTCGGTCTGCTTTTGTGCCTTTTCTTTCGCCAGGTCGCCCGGCGGCGGAACCAGCTGTTTTACCCAGTTATCCTTTCCCGGGAGGCCATGGCACGACTGACAGTTCTTGGTATAGATCACCTCTCCCTGTTTCTGCATCTCCGGGGTGAACTTTGCCGGCGCCGTCACTGCCTTCTGATCGTCGGGCACAATCCACGTTTGGCCCGAAACCCTCAAACTCACAGTCGAAGCGAGCATTAAAAGGAGAAAAATATATTTTTTAAAATGCATAGGGCTTAGCTTATTATTGTTCTACGTTATTCCTGTCTTTTTTCTGCATTATTTGCATTGCTTGCATTGTCTGCATTGCTTGC
>CAIYQH010000069.1 GCA_903928285.1 uncultured Bacteroidales bacterium | reverse complement strand
TTGAAAACCACTTCACCATCGACATCATCACCCAGCATCACCTGGGGGTGGAGGTAAACAGCCGGACGGAGGGAATCACCTGCTACGGCGCTTTTGTCATGAATCCCCTTACGCACCTGGTCGATACGGTCCTGTCGAAGGTCACCCTCATTGCCACCGGCGGGGCTGGCAATGTTTACAACAACACGACCAACCCGTTGATTTCGACTGGCGACGGCATTGCCATGGTTTACCGAGCCAAGGGAATTGTCGAGAATATGGAGTTTATCCAGTTTCATCCCACAGCGCTCTATCACCCGGAGGAGAAGCCTGCATTCCTGATCTCTGAAGCCCTGCGGGGGTTTGGCGCCGTTTTAAAAACACGCGACGGCATGGAGTTCATGCAAAAGTACGATCCAAGGCTTTCCCTGGCCCCGCGCGACATTGTCGCCCGTGCTGTTGACAACGAACTAAAGCTCAGCGGAGAGGATTACCTGTGGCTCGATTGCCGGCATCTCAACAAGAATGAACTGATCAACCACTTCCCGACCATTTATGCAAAATGCCTGAGTATCGGCATCGATATCAGCAAGGATATGATCCCGGTGGTTCCGACGGCACACTATACCTGCGGGGGGATAAAAGTTGACCAGTTTGGCCGCAGTTCCATTGTTAACCTTTATGCTTCGGGAGAATGTTCCTCAACAGGCCTCCATGGCGCAAACAGGCTCGCCTCCAACTCCCTGCTTGAATCGCTTGTGTTCTCACACCGTGCCAGTGAGCAGGCTGTCAGCCAGATAAAAAGCATCTCCCTTTATCATGAAATCCCCGACTGGAACGCCGAGGGCATGGTCCTGAACGAAGAGATGATCCTGATCACCCAGTCGATGAAGGAACTCCAGGCTATCATGAGCAGCTATGTCGGGATTGTACGTTCAAACCTGAGGTTGCAGCGGGCCTTCGACAGGCTGGAGTTGCTGTACCGCGAATCGGAAGACCTCTATAACAAGTCGATCCTCACCACCCGGCTGTGCGAGTTACGTAACCTGATCAACATCGGCTACCTGATCATCAAAGCGGCCCGGCGCCGCCATGAGAGCAGGGGATTGCATTATTCGCTCGACTATCCCAGGAGCGTACCACCAGCACAATGACATGCTCCTGAATCCAATAAATCTGAAGTAAATGGCTCTCATAAAATCAGTCAAAGGCGTTGTTCCGAAAATGGGCAAGAATTGTTTTCTTGCCGATAATGCCACTCTTACGGGCGATATCATCATGGGTGATGACTGCAGTGTATGGTTCAATGCAGTGGTTCGTGGCGATGTTCATACCATCCGTATCGGGAATAATGTCAACATCCAGGATGGCGCAATCGTTCATTGTACCTACCTGAAGGCGCCTGTCACCATCGGAAACAACGTTTCCATCGCACACAATGCCATTATCCACGGATGTACCATCCACGACAACGTATTGATCGGGATGGGGGCTATCATTATGGATGGCGCGGTCATCCACAGCAACTCCATCGTGGGAGCGGGAGCCCTGATCACCGAGGGGACGGTAGTGGAATCTGGTTCGGTATGGGCCGGTTTGCCCGCCAAAAAGGTAAAAGATATTGACCAGACCCTGCTGGAAGGCCAG
>CAIYQH010000068.1 GCA_903928285.1 uncultured Bacteroidales bacterium | reverse complement strand
TGTTTGTCACTGCAAAGGTAATGAAATAATTTATATCGATTCTAAATAAAATAAATATTTTCTCCTTCAGGCGGGCAAATGTCATCTGGCAATCCTCCCCATCGGGGGGAAAGTGACCCTGTTCAAGACAAAGAAGCAGGTTACAGGAAGGTCTATTTTTGTTTCTCAAATACGTCAACCTCCCTGAAATAGTAGGGTCCGTGGGGTGAATCTTCGCTGACCCAGAGCAGGTACCGGTACTGTTTTGATTTTCCCGGTAACGGGGTGATCGTATAGAGTGCTTTGCTGTTTCCCCAGATATCCTCGGGGGCGGCGTTCATGATATAGTTCCAGCCGGCGGCTTTGGGATCGCCTTTCACGGCAGGGCTTTTATCGCCGGGGGCACCCCACAGCGAGAAGGACTGTGCCCCGCGCCGGGTATTCTGGGCTGTAAAGATGTGGATACTGTCGAGTTCAATCTCCTTCTGGAGATCCATCCAAATCCGTCCTTCCCCTTTCAGGGACCATTTATCGCGGATGGAGTCGGCAGGGAGCAGGTCGTACATGCCGTCGTTGATGGCCGAGATATTCATCCCGTCGACAATGGAACCTGACAGCGTTGAATCGGAATCAGAAAAATAGTATTGGGAGGTTACGCCGTTGGGCTGGTGCATGTCGGCATAATCCTTCATGGTTGGCCGGGAGGAGAGTTCCTGGAGGTTATTGCTGTTGGTAACCTCCAGTTTTGCGGTAGCGACCATGTTTTCATCCACATAGCTTTTGGGGAGGTCCAGCGCCATGGAGGGTCGGTCGGTGAAATCGTCGTAGAGCGGACGGGCCGGCTGCACATGGTCATACGGGTCGTAAGCCAGGGAGATGGCGAAGATTTTAATGGCGTCGTTATCGGGAAGCTGCAGGATCCCGCTGGCAGGGCCCGCATCGAGGCAATACCGGAAGATATACCCGTACTGGTAAGCCATGTTCAGGGTGTCTTTATGCAGATGCGTCGCATACCAGGCAACTTCGTCACGTTTGATATAGCCTTTGTCGAGTCCTTTGATCCGACCCAGTTTATCCCATTGGCGTTTGTCAAACTGGCCGATTACGCCGTGATAGGACGCTATCCGCAGGGTTGATTTGAGGTTCCCTGTCTTGAAGATCCCGTTTGTATCGGTAAGGGCTGCGGCCAGGATATAAATGTGGTTAAAGGTGCCTGTTTTGGGCAGGGTGATCTTTTGTCCGCGGCAGGAAAGAACATTGTTTTTGCCATCGACGGCAGGCCCAAAGTGGAAACGGACTCCGTCAACCAGCAGGGTTTCGGGGAAAAGTTCAGCGGGGAAACTGAGTCCCTTATCATCAAACTGGCCATCTTTCCTGTTCCTATCGGTACTGACCACATCCTGATCGAATGCCAGGGGCAGTTCAACCGAGGTGGGCGGAGTTTGCCGCTCTGCCGGTGGTTCCAGCTGGATGGCGAAACTGCGGATGGCGAACTTTTTCATATCGAGGTTCAGCTTTCCGTTTTTCACGACAGCATCGCCGATCCTGTGTTCCTGTCCGTCGATCTCATAAGCGGTTTTGATCTTTGCCGCCATGGCAACCTCCGCATTGGCGGCGTCATTTCCAAAAAGCTCCTGCAGCCTGATAACGACATCCCTGCCATTTTCAGCCTTTTTAATCGCGCGGATATCAACCTGGGGCGTGGAGACCCGGGCAAAGGAAAAGGTTTTTCCGAGGGGGCCGGGATGCTGTAAGACCTGGAAGGCCCTCAGGGGCTGGTTCAGGCTTCTGCCCTGCCATTCCGACCTGCCTGTACGCCAGTCGCCCTTGTGGCTGTAAATGCCGTATGTGATTTCATGGATTCCCCAGTCCTGCGTGGCCTGGTCGTGATAAAAATTGGTCATCGGGGTGAACAGCATCGTCAGGCGCAGGGTTTTGTCGCTGGGTTTATCGGAGCCGAATTTGCAATCCTCGGTAATGGTTACGCCAAAGTTCCCCGATTTATCGGTGAGGTCGAACCATTCCCGCGAGGGAACCTCATATTTTTTCTCATTGTTGGTCGATCTTTCAATCGTCCCGAGTCCCAGGTTGTAGGTTGCCATTGGGTTTGATGCAGTGAGCGGAAAGGATGCCTTGAGGCTGACGCCGCGCGATTGCCAGTTGATGATGTTGCGCACCAGCAGGTTGTCTTTGCCCGATGTGAGCTGGATGTACTGGGTGAACACCGAGTTGCGGGCTGTGCGCTCAATTTGAAGGGTGGCGCGCACCGGTCCGTTTTCAACAAGCATGATCCGGGCGGGCCCCTTCACAAAATCGACGGGAGGATTTTTCCGGTCATTCCAGTCCATGTTCCAGGCCGGCCAGTATTCGGGGTGTTCTTTCTGGAATTCGAGCCTCGAAGGGGCTGAAAGTATCTCCTTTCCCAGTTTTTTATCGAAGAAGCCTGAGATATCGCCGTTTGCGTTTACCGTAACCTTCAGAAATTCATTTTCCAGGGTATTGTTGGAAGCGGAGAGGATTGTTTTCGGGGGAGCTAACTCTTTAACAGGCTGAACATCAAAGCAGGCGAGGCCAAAGGATGGAATGGTGGCAAGGAAGATGATTTGCAGGGCTCCTTTGGATGATTTCAGGATCTGTACCGGCACCGGCTGGCCAAGGGCATCCAGAACGGTCACGGATTTGGGTGCATCGGCCGGGTAGGTCAGGCCAGCCTCCACCAGGTCGGTACGACTGATGGCCAGCGGGTTGTAGACAACCAGCGGGATTCCTTTTCCCTGGGTATCCATGCCTCGTATGACGGCCCCGGCAGCGGTTTCGAGATTCGAGGCGAATTTGTTCAGCGCGAGTATTTCGTCGTTCCAGGCATATTCGTAGGCTTTCGGAAGGCAGGTTCCGGGAAGGATATCATGCATCTGGGACCCCAGTACCAGCCACCAGGCATCGTTCAGGGATTGCATCGGATATTTGAGCCCTCCAAGCCAGTCGGCCATGACGGCCATCGGCTCCGCGGCCAGGGCCAGTTGTTCATTTTTGCGGTTCCAGCGCTTCATGTAAGCCTGCGATGAAATTGATCCTGCAGAATGCTGTGTAAGCAAAAGATCTCCGTTGTAGGAGGGAAGTCTTTTTTTCTGGTCGTCGGTCAGGTCGCGGAAAAGCTGATCGGAGGAGGACAGATAAACCCTGAATTTACTTCCCGGCTGGTACTGGCTGCCGACGGCGTTTTTCACATCGTCTTCGCGTGGAGCTCCTCCTTCGTCGCCGGTTCCATAATAACGGTAGTCGGCAAATACGCCGTATTTTGAACCGTTGTCGTTGACCCGTTTGGCCCAGGAGCTGACGGTGTCCAGCCGTTTTTTAACGTCGCTGTTGTAGCTGGTGGCGTTCAGGGCTGCAACCACGCCATTCCCATCGGGGCCTGTCCAGTTTCCGATGTTGAAGGGGATCCCGGCAGCCGAACCCCAGGAGAGTTTCTGCGTTGAAAATCCCGACAAACCGGTGTGTGCCAGAACCGAGGGGAGGTGGGCCTGGAAGCCAAAGCAGTCGGGCAGCAGGAAATCGACACTTTCTTTACCAAATTCGGCACGGAAATAGCTGTTCCCATACAGCACCTGGCGGATAACCGATTCGGGTGAGGGGATATTGACATCGCATTCATCCACCGTGGAGCCCCCCACGAACCACCGGCCCTGTGCAATATATTTTTTCATCCGCTCATATTTGTCGGGATAATATTCCCTCATCATTTTATAACGGCGGGCCCCGGAGAAGGTAAAAACATAGGGTTTGTACTTTTCAAAAAGCCGGAAGTTGTCATCCAGCGTGTTTTTAAGATCGATGTTGATGGTTGTCTCATAATCCCAGCGCCATTCGGTATCCAGGTGGGCATAGCCCACCGTATATAAAACTGGTTCTTTCGAAAGGTCATATTTGTGGGAAGAGGCAGATTCGGGCTGGCCATTTGCAACACCGGTCAACAGCAGGAACACCAGAAAAGCTGCCACAGAGTAGATACGCATCATAACGGTTGGATTTTCCATGTAAAAGTAGAGATTTATTTTATTCCGCAAAAAGCCTTACTTTTGTGCAAACCAAAATTACAAGGAGAACCCATCATGAAAAAATTTGTATTCATCCTGCTCATCGGCATTGCCCTGGTATCCTGTACCGGGAACAAGGACAAGTTTACCATTAAAGGCGTCATCAAAGGGGTTGATACCGGTATGATCTTTCTTCAGAAATATGATGCAGATCATTGGGTGAATGTCGATTCTGCCAAACTGGCCAAGGGTGAATTCACCTTTACCGGTAAGGTGGCAATGGCGGAGATGTGGCATATTGCCATGGCTGAAAAACAGGTATATATCCCGGTGTTTGTCGAAAATTCAAAAATCGAAGTTAAAATCTATGTTGACAGCCTCGACAAATCGACGGTCAAAGGGTCGGCAACCCATGATATCTACCAGAAATACCTGGCATTAAATGATATCCTCAATAAAAAGATGGATGATGTCAACAGCGCCTATAAAAAAGCCAAAGACACGCACGATACCATCAGCATGAAACGTGCCGATTCGCTGTCGAATGAACTCGACAAGGAGATGAAGAAACAGCTTGTTGATTTTGTCAAAACCAATAACAAAACGGTTGTTTCTCCCTACCTGGTGATGCGGAACAGCTGGCAGTTTGAACTGCCCGACCTGGAAGAGGTCGTTTCAGCGATGGATACCAGCCTGAAGAGCTCTCAATATGTTCAGGTACTGAAAAAGCGGGTTGATGTGCTGAAAAGCGTTGCTGTCGGCCAGGTTGCTCCTGATTTTACGATGAACGACAGTACCGGGAAGGCTGTAACCCTCTCATCCTTCAAGGGGAAAATCCTGCTGGTTGATTTCTGGGCATCCTGGTGCGGACCATGCCGCGCCGAAAACCCGAATGTGGTGAAGGCATACCAGGCATACAACAAAAAGGGATTTGATGTCCTGGGCTGTTCCTTTGACAAGGATCGCGAAAAATGGATGAAGGCTGTGAAGGATGATCAGCTTGTCTGGAATCATGTTTCCGATCTTAAAGGCTGGGCCAATGCCGCCGGCAAGCTATACGGCATCAACTCAATTCCTGCCAATGTCCTTCTCGACAAAGACCAGAAGATCATCGGGCGAAACCTGCGCGGTGAGGATCTGCTAAAAAAACTCACGGAGGTTTTGGGCCCCGCCACCCCTGAAAAAAAGATCAAGGACAAGAAAGCCAAACACTAAAAATCCCTTTCCTGATGCATTCCTGCATTTTTGCATTCCTGCATTCCTGCAATCCATAATTGAATCCAAATGAAGCGAATCCTGGTTTTACTATTATGGGCCCTGGCGTTGATGACACATGCACAGAACGCCATGGATGGCAAGATCCTCCGGTATGGAACCAATAAGATTTTCCTGCGGAGTATATATGGTGAAAAGACTCCCATCATCGACTCAACGGTAACGGATACGGCCGGGAATTTCAGATTTTCCCTCAGCGGTCATCTGCCGGGGACCTATCGCATTCAATGGACAAAGGATGGTTTTATTGACCTGATCTGGAACAGGGAGGATGTAAAGTTTGTCACCACCATGAAAAACCCTGATGACAGCCTGCAGATCATCAACTCCCTCGAAAACAGGATCAGCCGGGCCTATGCAAAACTAGACAGGACGAGCCAGGAAAAATTGCAGTTGCTTTCGCCATTGATCGATCTCTATCCTGTCAAAGATGCTTTTTATTTTTCTGCAGTGCAGGAGATGGAGAAGACCCAGCGTTTACAACAGCAATATCTTGACTCGCTTGTGGCGTTATATCCGCAATCTTTTGCCGTGCGGGTGGCAAAGGTTTATCAGAATCCCTTCATCCCGGCAAGTCTTGGCAAAGAGGAGAGGATGACTTTTTTAAAGCAGCATTATTTCGACAAGATCGATTTTTCGGATACCTCCCTGCTGCGCAGCATGGTTTTTGTCAACAAAGCGATCTCCTACCTCTCGCTATACTCCAACAACAGGCTGCAGCAGAAGCAGCTTGAAACGGAGTTTATCAAGGCCGTTACGGTGATGCTGGGCGCTGCCTCGGTAAATCCTGAGGTTTTTAAATTCTGGCTCGATTACCTTGTCGGGGGATTTGACAAGTACCACTTCGATGAGGTAATTACCTATATCGCCGACAATTTCCAGGACCCCTATTCCTGCGAGGATCAGCCGCGGAAATCTGCCCTTCAGAAAAAACTTGAAACCTTTAAAAAGATATCGATCGGGAAGACTGCCCCTGAGATTTCCGTTCCCGACAACAATGGAAAACCTGTAAAGCTGACGGCTATCAGCTCTGAATATACCCTCGTGGTGTTCTGGTCGAGCGAATGTCCGCACTGTACCGCCATGATGCCGAAGTTAAAGGAGTATTATGAAAAGCAGAAACCCAAACGGTTCGAGGTGTTGTCGGTTTCGATTGATACAAGCCGTGTTGCCTGGACCCGTTTTCTCAGGGAACAGAAGCTTGCCTGGATCAATGTGTCTGACATGAAGGGCTTCAATGGCAAGCCTGCCGACGATTTCAACATCTACGCGACCCCGACGATGTTTCTCCTGGACCGCCAGAAAAAGATTGTTGCCAAGCCCAATACTTTACGGGAAATGGAGGCGACATTGCGTGAATTTAAGCTTATTCAATAGATTGCCTGAGTGTCATTTTCCTGCGCTGAGCGAGGCCGGAACAGGGAGTAGTAAAATATCATCCTGTACCTGTTATTCCTCGTTATTCTATATGAATCAGCGGTTTTTTTTAAGCGGGAACCAATGAAATTTTTACCTTTGCATTTTTTCGGGGAGACCCGTCGAGGGAATACTGTTATCTGCGGCGCACATGTACGAATTCATTCGAGGAAAACTGGTTGAGAAAAACCCTGGCTATGCTGTTGTTGAAGCCAATGGTATCGGCTATCTTCTGAATATTTCCATTCATACCTATACACTCCTCAGGGAGGATGAACCGTGTACCCTTTTTGTCCATCTGGTGGTCCGTGAGGATGATATGTTGCTTTATGGTTTTTCAGAGACTGCCGAGCGGGAACTTTTTCGCCAACTGATCAGTGTATCCGGAGTAGGAGTGAACACGGCGCGTATCATGCTGTCGTCCGTTTCACCCGGCGAACTGATTACCGCAATTGCAAACGGGGAGGTAGGCGTGCTCCAGCGGATCAAAGGTATCGGGGCAAAAACAGCGCAACGCATCATCATTGATCTGAAAGATAAGGTTTCGAGGGAGATGTTCCCCCGTGAAAAATCCGGATTTCTGCACAATACAAAGAAGGAAGAAGCGTTATCTGGATTGATCATTCTGGGCTTCCCAAAGATGCTTGCTGACAAAGCATTGAACAAGATTATCGAATCGGAAGGAACAGGCTTGACAGTGGAACAACTGATCAAACACGCCCTCAAGGTTTTGTAGCGTGACAGTTCCTTAGTTTAATTCACCTTGTAAAACTTAGTGAAGAAACGCATTTTATACTCTCTTATCTGCCTGGTCGTCCTGGTTATCCTACGTTTTCCGGCTGTTTCCGGAGAAACAATCGGTACCTTTGGGCTTCCATCAGTCGTTTATTTGCCTCCCGACACCCTTCCCAAACATGATTCCATTACGCTCCGGTATCCCTTTACCGATGAGACCGTCATGCCCGGTTCAGGCCAGGAAAGCCACATATACCTGAAGAATCCTTCGAATATTAAAACGGTCGTTGAATATGATCCGTTGACCCGTCAATACTACAATGTTTACAAGATCGGGGAAACCACCTACCGCATCCCCACTACCATGTCGTTTGAAGAGTACCAGAGTCAGGACATGCAGAAGATGATCAACCAGTACTGGAAGGAACGTGCCGATGCAGCAGGTATGGACAATGCTAAGGGGCTTATCCCGAAAATTCATATTCCCGGCAAGGTTTTTGAAACCATCTTCGGCAATAACACGGTTGACATCAGGCCCCAGGGTTCCGCCGAAATCAACTTCGGCATTATCTCAAACCGTCGCGACGACCCGATGCTGAATACACGTCAGCGCAGGCAGACGAACTTCGATTTCACGGAGAAGATACAGATGAATGTGATTGCCAAGATCGGCGATAAAATCGAGTTTAAGGTAAACTACAATACGGAAGCCACTTTCGATTTCGAAAACAAGCTGAAGCTGAAATATGAAGGCAAGGAGGATGATATCATCCAGCTGATCGAGGCCGGGGATGTCAATATGCCCCTCAGCACCACCCTGATCAAGGGTACCGAGAGTCTGTTCGGGATCAAAACAAAGCTTAAATTCGGACGGGTGATGGTCACAGCCCTCTATGCCCAGCAAAAGAGTGAAACCAAAAATATCGTGGTACAGGGCAATGCACAAACCACCAAGTTCAAGATCAGGGCCGACGATTATGAGGAGAATAAACACTTTTTCATAGGCCAGTATTTCCGGAATACCTATAAGGAGTCGCTCAAAAAGTTACCGGTACTGTCGACCAATGTCAATCTTCTTAAAATAGAGGTTTGGGTTACCAATATCGGGTCGGCAGTTACCGAGAACCGTAATGTCGTGGCATTTATGGATATAGGGGAGCCAAACCCTTACAATACCCGTTTGATTACCGGAACACCCGGGAAACGTTATCCCTCCAATTACGCGAATGACCTGTTTCATGTGATCATTCCCACCCGGGCCGATTCAGCCAAGGTGAGAAACAGCAATACCGTTACCGATTACCTGAAGGGAGCCCCGTTTTTCATGATCTCGGGTGAAGATTTTGTCAAGGTCGATCTTGCCCGTAAACTTATGCCGACTGAGTTCAGCTATAACGCACGGTTAGGTTTCATCTCAGTCAATTCGGCGCTGAATTCCGATCAGATGCTGGCTGTTGCTTACCAATACCAGGTGGTGGGTGATACCGCCGTTTACCAGGTAGGGGAGTTCTCAGACCAGGGGATCAATTCGCCTAAATGCCTCATGGTTAAATTGCTGAAAAGCACATCGCTGAATACTAAAGTTCCGACCTGGAACCTGATGATGAAAAACGTCTATGCCTTGGGTGCTTACCAGGTTCAGCCAGCCGATTTCACCCTC
>CAIYQH010000067.1 GCA_903928285.1 uncultured Bacteroidales bacterium | reverse complement strand
TGGCGATCTCAACAACCTTCCAGTCATGATTGTGTCTGAGAGCCTCTGCGAATACTGCTCTGACGGCACCTGAACTTACTTCCATCCCTTCCACATCCGTTTGCTGATCATTCTGAATTTATAGGCAGTTCAGGTGGAATGTAAAAAAATAAAAACCAAAGGAATGAAACTATCTGTCATCGGCAATTATCTTCCACGCCAATGCGGGATTGCCACCTTTACGCAAAACTTTGTGCATTCCGTGACATCGGCCTTTCGGCAGCAAAATATCCCTGTTGAAGTTTTCGTGGTGGCGATGAATGGTAAAAATCAACACTTTGAGTATCCTGCCATCGTTGCATGTACAATCCGGCAGAATTTCTACAAGGATTATGTGAATGCCGCGTCCTATATAAATTCAGGCAGGGCTGATTTATGCATATTGCAACACGAGTTTGGAATTTATGGCGGAGAAAGCGGTGTTTTTGTCTTATCACTGCTTGAGCAGATCAGGATACCCTGTATCGTTATTTGTCACACGGTTCTTAAAACCCCATCCTTTCATGAAAAGGCGATCATAAAACGGATAGGAAAACTTGCCGCCAGGGTCATCGTCATGAGCAACCTGGCCATTCATTTTTTACAAGATATTTACCAGATTCCTATTGAAAAAATTGTCATGATCCACCATGGAGTACCCGATTTTGAATCGGTTACCCTTGGCAAAAAAACAAGGTTATCCTATCCTGGTAAAACTGTCATGTGTACATTCGGTTTGCTGGGAAGGAATAAAGGGATTGAAACGGTGATCAAGGCATTGCCCCGGGTGGTTAAATCCTGCCCGGATCTTTTTTATGTTGTATTGGGAAAGACCCATCCGATGGTTAAAGCTGATTCGGGGGAAGAGTACCGTGATTACCTGAAATGGCTGGTTGACAAGAATGGGTTGAATAACCATGTGCTCTTCCTGGATGAATTTCTTGAAGAAGAGGATTTAAAACGAACCCTGTTAGCGGTTGATATCTACATTACTCCCTATCTGAATGAAGCACAGATCACGAGCGGAACGCTGGCATATGCATTAGGGGCAGGTACCTGCATTGTTTCCACTCCTTACTGGCATGCACAGGAACTCCTTGCCGACGGCCGTGGCAAACTATTTGATTTTGGTGATTGTGATGCACTGGCATCCGTATTATTGGAATTACTTGCCAATCCTGACAAGGTAAAAAGAACCAGGGAACTGGCCTTTGCTTATGGCAAAGGCATGTACTGGAACGAGATAGGAAAACTGTATCTTGGACTCTTCCAGGAGTTATATTCTTCGCATCAGGTGTACCACCGTGAACCGGAATACCTGATTACGCAGGTTCCTGAATTCAGTCTCGACCATGTCAGGCGTATGACCGACACTACCGGTATCTTACAGCATTCAGTTTTCTGTGTTCCCAATTTCAGCGAAGGGTATAGCCTTGATGATAATGCACGGGCGTTGCTGCTGGTTCTCATGGCCTATAAAATAACCAGGGACAGGGAATCCCTGCTCCTTGCCGATATCTACATGCGATACATCCACCTGATGCAAAAACCCGGTGGTTTATTTCACAATCTGTTAACCTATGACAGGAAATTCGAAGATGCAATGGAATCGGAAGACGCCATGGGACGTACCATCTGGGCACTCGGTTATATGATCTGGCTTGCACCGGCCGATGGTTACTTCCAGTTTGCAAGGGATAAATTCAACAGGTTCTTTCCCCATTTCCCGAAACTTCACTCGAACCGGGGCCTGGCTAATTCCATTATCGGGATTTGCCATTATCTGAAACGGTATCCTGATAATGAAAAGGGAATGAAGATCCTGCAGGATTTTACCCGGCAGATCACCGAACATTTCTATGATGAATCTGATGCTGACTGGAGGTGGTTCGAACCTGTTCTTTGTTATGAAAATGCCATTCTCCCCCTTGCATTATGGCATTCGTACCAGATCACGCGGGACCAGGAGACCCTGCGCATAGCGATGGAAAGTACCGCCTTCCTCGACAGGGAGGCGACCATTGAAGGTCACATTTCCCTGGTCGGTAATAACCGTTGGTATCGCAAGGGAGAAAAAAGGCCACGGTTTGCCCAGCAACCGATTAACGCCATGTCGCTGGTGATGATGTACCACCAGGCCTGGCTGGTAACAGGAAACCAGGATTTTTATATGAAAATATTCCTGGCCTTTTCCTGGTTCACAGGAAACAACGATCTCCACATACCTTTATATGATGAAGAGTCAAAAGGTTGCTGCGATGGCATCGAAAAATTCGGGATGAACAGGAACCAGGGTTCTGAAAGTTGTATCTCATACCAGCTTGCATCCCTCACGGTTCACCAGGCTCTCAGTAGTTACAAAAAAGATGTTTCAGCTTGATTTTCAACAATTCAGGCTGTACAGGCTTTTTCAGGTATTCAACCGCTCCCATTTCCAGACCTCTGATCTCATCTTCAGAACTGGTATGCCCAGTGAGAAATACAACAGGGATGTCAACTTTTTTTGATTTCAGAAACTCCAGTAACTGGTATCCGGTCAGGTTCGGCATTTCAATATCCGACAGGATTAAATCAATTTCCTGTTTGCCAAGTTCAACCAAAGCGTGCAATCCATCAGGTGCAACCACGATTTCATATCCCTCTTTTTCAAGAATGACCGATAGTATCTTCTGTTCAACCGGATCATCGTCAACCAGCAGGATCCTTGGCAAACCTTTTTTTTGCAATGCTTTAGTTGTTTTCGCACGGTTTTCACCCGGGGACAGCTTTTCAAAAAGTTCATTCAGTGAGATCGAGGCAAATCCCGAACTGTAATCCGACATGGCGTAGGGAATAATCAGTTCATTATGGTGTAGGATCGATCCGCAGGAATAGACCACATTGGGAACATACCCTTCGCGTTCCTTATCATTAGCCATCAGGATGGGTTCTGAAAACTGTCCGATCACAAGCTGGGGGTCGGCGAGGTCCAGCATGATGGCTCCCAGGCAGTACCGTCGCATGGCGCCAACGCCATGGGTTATCAGGAGCCATCCACGTTCAGTTTCAATGGGGGAACCCGAGTTGCCCAATTGTACAAATTCCCAGGGAAACCTGGGTTCCTGCAACAATTTTACAGGTTCTTCCCACAGGTTGATGACATCGGAAAACATGATAAAATTATTCTCCCCGTCCTGTCTTGATAACATGGCATACCTTCCGTTTATTTTCCTGGGAAACAGCGCCATCCCTTTATTCTTGGCATTTTTTCCAAAGATCGGCCTCACCCTGAAATGATAGAAGTCCTCCGTTTCAATCAACTTGGGTAGAATGGCAACCCCATTGTAAGCCGTATAGGTAGCATAATATTTCACGCTGCCGTCATCCTCGGTGAACCGAACGAACCTGGCATCTTCGATCCCGTTGCTTTCGGTATCGGCAATGGGGAAAATGACCCGTTCCGAAATGGCGGTGTCAAGCGAAAAGGTAATTTCATAATGGGAGTTCGCCAGCCACGTTATCGCCTCAATAACCTTTTCCTGGAGCAATGAAACCTCAGTGTTTTGAATGTAATCCTGCACTTTTACCTGCAAATCCCGGAAAAGAAACCGGTCTCCCAGCCCCCCCATAATTTTATCCACGATCACATGATCATGAAGTTTCATATCTTCAAGTTTCCTGAAAAACGACTCTTTCAAATAGACATGATCCTGAATCGTTTCAGCTTCGTCAACCAGCTTCCCTGAAGGCTTGAATTCCAAATGATTATGCTTGTCGATGATTCCCCCCCTGAAAACAAGCGAGGAAATGTGCCCCTCTCCGGTAGCACGGAAACTTACAATGATCCTTGTCTCTCCCTCCTGCAGGTTTGCCTGGTCAGGATCAAGTACCATGGAGGGATTGAAAAACGCTGCCGATTCTATGGAATATTCATGGGTGAAATAGGATCCGATCAGCAACTTTCTTTCCCGCGACAGTTTCTCCGGGTCGAAACCGGCACCCAGGACCAGATGCTGGACATGGTTAAAATGGTTGAAAAAGATCCGGGTGATATTCCTGTGACGGTCGGAAAAATCCCTGAGCGTCTGGTTTAAGGTCTGCAGGGCATCCTCCTCGCCGAGACTCATAATTCTGGCGACGATTTTTTTGCCTCTTTCCGAACCACCCGGGAGAAAAAACCGGGCGATGACCCGTTTAGGATCCGGATCAAAATGAACAGGTTTACGATTTACCGATATTGCCATACAGGTCTTATTTTTTCAGAAGTAAATATATCAGAACTGACAGGAATGATAAGGTCTTTGGTTATCTTAACGACATCCGTTCTGTTTTCACAAGGGCCAGTTCCCTGTGCAGCTTTGCGCATGATTTTTCCAGTTTTTCAATCAGTTGAAAAATATTTTCAGCATCATTTTTTTGCGGATGACCGGGATCATCCATTTCACAGGCATGGGCAGCCTCCTCTAGTTTTTGGGCATCGCCTGCCGATACCGGGTCATGGAACTGGATGATCATTCCCTTTAGTTTGTGTGCCGTGCGTCTGACCTCCCTGAGATCAAGATCATTCAGGTTTTGAACCAGGACATTCATAAGCGTGAGGTATTCTTTGGCAAACAGGTCAATGACAAGAATCATCGTGTTGTTGTCAAAATCCCCGAAAGTAGCATTAAACTGTTTTTTATCAATCATTTTTACAAAGATGTTGTGTTTAATGATACCTGAAAATCATATACCTGAACTTGCCGGATGATTAAATTGACAAGGGGCACCAAAATTGTCCGCGACGATCCCCCTGTAAATATCATCACCTGCATTAAAGCAAGGGTCGGGCTTCTGAAGTTCAACCCCATTGATAAAAATCACCCGTGCTGATATACCGGCAGTTTAGGATCTCAATGCTAATATAGTTAATATTTCAAAGGAACAGATCGGAAAATTTGATTAATATTGTTCACCAAAGCGGATTTTATGAAAACCAATTCCAAGATAATCCTGTTATTCCTGTCGTTACTGGGTTTCTTTGTACTTTTCGCACTGGGATATTTTTATATCCAGGCAATAGAACAGCGGCTTTACCTTCAATGGAAACAGAAAAGTGATTTACAGGTAATCCAGACTGTTCTGAAGTTTAAAATGGATGGCTTCCTGCGCCCTGTAAGAGATAATTCTGGCT
>CAIYQH010000066.1 GCA_903928285.1 uncultured Bacteroidales bacterium | reverse complement strand
CGAATGCAATACTGGCATAGGGATTACTCGTAATGGCACAGGTACCCGAGGCACATCCTACAAAATGATAATATAAAAACCCTCCTATCCCGCCTATTACGGTAAAAAATACCGGTTTCCAGAATATCCAGGTCTTAAGTCTTTCCTTGATTGGCAATGGCTCTGTGTTTGTCTTACATGTTTCTGACATGATAATTTACTTTTAAATCAATAGTTTAATTACTTGTTTGATTCGGTCTAAGGACGATCCATAGATCGCACAACCGAATTCATTTGCAAAGTAACGAATAAAATTTGAATTGGTGATACTTATGCGCTTTATTTTGGCACGATGTTTGACACATGCAGAACATGACATATAAAACTTAATCCTATGCTGCAAACAAATTTAAAACACATCCTGAGTGCCTCTGAGCACCAGAAATTCATCGAACAGAATGATAACGTAATGATCTGCTGCGGGCGGATGGGCCCCATGTGTATCCCCGTATATGGCATTATGGAGGAACTCGAACCGGCTTACACTCATGTTAAATTCGCCGATATGGAATTTGACAATCCTGAATCGCACCCGATCCGCAATGCCCCTGAATGCAAAGGTTTTATGGGAATTCCATTTACTGTCTATTACAAAAACGGAAAACTCGTAAAAGCAACCTCCAGCATCCAGTCGATGCCGCAGGTCAAATCAATTCTCGATGCCCAATTCGGCCGCTAAGAATAATAAAAATCGGGGTCGTCAGGTCTTCTGTAGGTAAAAAGAACTATTCCAATGGTTTGGTGATAAACTTTTTGCCGGGAGGATCTGATGCGATCCAGTAATTTGAAAAAGAATGCCAGAAATTTTCGATATTATCATTATTGGCGGTGGCCCGGCCGGCCTGACTGCCGGAATATACGCCTCCCGGGCCAGAATGAAAACCCTTATTCTTAATGAAGGAACAGTAGGTGGGCAGCTTGTACTAACCCACGAAATTGCAAATTATCCCGGAGTTGAATCAACCAGTGGTTTTCAGTTGGGTAACATCATGAAAAAGTAGGCCCTGGCTTTTGGCTGTAAAATCAAGTCAAATATTCAGGTCACTGCATTTGAATATTCCGCAAATCCAAAAATGGTTGAGATCAATGGCAACGAACAATTCTTTGGCAGGACTGTCATTCTGTCACCGGGAGGAGAGCCAAGGATGATCCATGTACCAGGCGAAGCTGAATTCAAAGGTCGTGGTGTTTCATATTGTGCAACCTGTGATGGGGATTTCTTCACCGGCAAAGATATCGTAGTAGTAGGTGGTGGTAATTCAGCCCTTGAAGAGGCTGTTTCCTTAACAAAATATGCCCGCAATGTTGCGGTGGTCCACCAGTTTGATCAGTTCCAGGCTTTTCCTTATGCAGTGGAAGAGGCAAAAGCAAATCCCAAAATAAAGTTTTACATGGAATCTCAAGTCAGGAATATCATTGGTGATGATTCTGTAAAACAAGTTGAGATTGAACATCTGCCAACAGGAGATAAAACGACGCTGGCAGTTGATGGAATCTTCATTTTCATCGGGTATATTGCAAAAACACAGGGATTTGAAAAATGCATTGAACTGAATTTCAAAGGAGAAATAATTGTTGATGCAGAAATGCAGACCAATGTTCCGGGTGTTTTTGCAGCCGGCGACAGCATCGTAAAGCGATACCGCCAGGTAACCACTGCTGTTAGTGACGGTACGATTGCAGCCTTGAGTGCCATTGAGTATTTACGGACAAACTAACGGATTTAATGTTTTGATAATATGAGAATGTTTCAAATTAAAAGAGTTGCAACAATGATTTTCTTTCTCGCGCTTGCAGCATTGTATTTTTATAGTTTAATTTCTTAACCTAAAACTTTAGCCTTATGAAACCGAACATAGGAACCATCGACATCGCAATCAGGTTGGTGATTGCAGCTATTGTAATCATCCTGTATTTCACACATGTAATTTCAGGTATAATTGCGATCATTTTACTGATTTTTGCCGGGGTATTTATCCTGACAAGCTTATTGAGTTTCTGCCCTTTATATCTGCCTTTTGGGATTAGTACCCGGAAAAAGAAATAAAACAAAACTATTTCGGTTCTTACGATTAAAACAAAAACGGAAGGAATTACCTACACCTTTGACTTGTTATCGTTTTAACGCTTTGATTGTTATTGCCGAATTTGGAGATTCTATCCTAAGGAAATATAAGCCAGATGCCAGGTTAGTAAAATCCTGCTGCTCTACACATGTTCCTGACCAGATGATATGTCCCATAACATCTGTCAGGCAAACATTTACTGTTCCGGTTGCATTTGCAAGGCTGATCCTGGTTGTGAAAGGGTTTGGAAAACATTGGACCGGGGGTGATTGGTTAACATGATCATCCATACCTGTCGGATAGAGTTCAATGAATGCGCCCGGTGTAAGATCTCTACCTACAAACCCTGCATAATCAGGTGGGTAACGGTAAACCCTGAAAACAGAGTTCAGGGTCTCATCCGGATGAATTGAATCATGCGGGATGGAATCTCCCTGCCACATCGGACCTGCATTATCGACCGGGTCGATGTACTTCCATACTACATCCCCGGTGGAAGTCACTTCAATGAAGGTTCCCAGAGGCCCGTTATCAATGAGGGTATTACCGTTTTGAAGGCGCTGTGCCCCTGAAATATCCTGGGCCCAGAGCGATGAGGGCGGTGTTGCGACATAGGTCCAGGTAAGGCTGGTCGGGGCATAGGCTGTGCCGGTCGCAAGCGGGTAGTTGCCATTGGCATCAACCGGGGTGGTTATTTCATCGATACTTGAATAATTGCGGCCAACACCGTTGTTAAAACACATCAGGTCCCCGGCGCCCGGGCAATCGGGCTTGATCCATTCCACATCATGCTGTTCAAAATATTTTTGGCTTGTGCCGGTTCCGGCCCCATAGGTTAACGGGTTTCCCCACCGGTAAAGCAGGTCGCCACCCCTGTTGTGGACTCCGCCGGAATGGCTGGCCGACTGCGCGGTGGTGGTACTGTGGTCGACAATCCACACCTCGCTGTTACCCCTGACACTCATGGCAATCTGGTTCAGCGCAGGGTTGTAGTCGATGCAATTCATGTGATTCCAGAAACACGGCAGAGCCCGGTGGTCCCCATCGCAATCAACCAGTTCGGGATGGGCATTGACAACTCCAAAGTTCAATTTGGATGCATCATAGTCCTGGATCAGGTGATCCCATACATGCCACTCCCATACTACGTTTCCCCCAACTGGAAATGTTGGCTGGATCTCGATGATGCAATCGGGAAGCATATATCCTTTCTGCAACACATCAGGCTGAAAATTATTGGGATTAAATCCTGCTGCAATCGCTTCCGAAACTGTTTTTTTCTCATTGACCAGCATGATGATGTTCCCGTTCGGCAGGCGTTTGATGTCATGATGCTGGGCGTAGGTTGCTGTTGAATAGTCAAGCTGCCATACAAGGTTGTCATTCCAGTCATATTCTTCAACCCGGCCTCCTTCACCGCCGCCGGAGCTGAGTCCTCCCTGTACCATACACGTTCTCAGCAAATCACCATTCTCAAGCAGGTAAACCGATTGGCCCGGCGGATAGGTACTTGCACTCCATTCGTGGCATTTACGCCCCTCGTTATTGATGATGTATGTCATGGTGTTATGCTTTGGAGCAAATACCGTATATCCATGAAACGCCTTCAGCGTGTCGTTGATAAACAGCCCCATGGTCCTGGTCTGACTGAATCCCTGGAAAAACGGTAAGGCAACAAGGGCGATGATAAGGAGCTTACTTTTCATATGCTGATTTTTTTATGATGATCATTTTGATGGTTTTCTGATACGACCCGGCCGAAAGGGTAGCGAAGCAGATGTTGCTGTGTGAAGTTGTTCCATCCCATGTAATTGATTGCCATCCAACGGAATAGTCACGATCGGTAAGCGTGGCTACCTCCTGACCCAGGATATTTCTTATAATCAGCGAAACATGGGAGGATTGTGGCAAATAGAATTTAATGGTAGTCGATCCTGAAAACGGGTTTGGATAATTTTGCAAAAGCTGAACAGATCCTTTTGAGACATTTCCATTATCATTTAATCCCAACATCAGTGAATATTTTCTGGCGACCCTGAAACCCACATGATACCACGGATGGTTCGGGTCCTGTGGTCCCCGGTAATAGGAAGGGTTGCGGTTTG
>CAIYQH010000065.1 GCA_903928285.1 uncultured Bacteroidales bacterium | reverse complement strand
GATATCCGCGTTTATGTGGGAGGTACGCTTTTTGAGGCCTTCGTGATCCGCAACGTGTTTGACGACTACCTGCGGTATATCGACCAGCTGGGGCTTGATTCAGTTGAGGTTTCCGACGGTTCGATGATCATGGACCACGATGTGAAGTGTGAATACATCCACAAACTTTCCAAAAATTTCACAGTTCTTTCCGAAGTGGGTTCCAAGGAGTCGGGGATCCTCATCGCCCCGGGCCGCTGGATTGAAATGATGCAGAAAGAGCTGCAGGCCGGGTCGTTCAAGGTTATCGGAGAGGCACGCGAAAGCGGCAATGTGGGGATCTACCGCCCCACGGGCAAGGCCCATGTGGCCCTGATCAACAAGATCCTGGCAAAGGTGCCTGCCGATCAACTGCTATGGGAAGCCCCGTTGAAACCCCAGCAGGTATGGTTTATCAAGCATTTCGGCGCCAATGTGAACTTGGGAAACATTGCTCCTGCAGAACTCATCCCGCTCGAAACCCTCCGGCTGGGTCTCCGCGGCGACACATTTTTCACCTTTCTGCCCGCTAAATTCCAGCAATTCCAGCCCAAATAAACCGGACGCCGGGTTGCAGGCAACGACATCTTTTGACAGGTTACTGCCTTATGGAAACGGGAAAGAACATGCTGGGTTTGATCGGATACCCGCTGGGTCACTCCTGGTCGGCTGCCTGGTTCAACGAAAAATTCAGAAGAGAAGGTGAGGTGAACTGGTCCTATCACCTTTTCCCGTTAAAAAACATCCTTGAATTTCCTGCCCTGATCATGGGTATCCCCCGTTTGACCGGGCTGAATGTCACCATCCCCTTCAAGGAAGAGATAATGCCCCTCCTCGACGAACTTGATCCCACAGCGATGGAGGTTGGAGCTGTCAACACGGTCTGCATCAAACGTACCGGCGGAAAAATTCATACAACCGGATACAACACCGACGCACGTGGTTTTCTTCAGACACTCCCCGACATTGTCCCCGCCAGCCGCGCGCTGATCCTGGGTACCGGGGGAGCATCCAAAGCTGTGGCCTGGGCATTATCGGTGAAAAACATCCCATTCAGTTTTGTTTCCCGGGGAAACACCGGGGAAGGAATACTTTCTTACCAGGATTTAACGGAGGAGGTTGTTTCCTGTCACCATCTCATTATCAATACAACCCCTCTCGGGATGTTTCCTGAAATTGGAACATTCCCGGCATTCCCCTATCATCTCCTGACAGGCAACCAATTCCTGTATGACCTTGTCTACAATCCCGGAGAGACCATGTTTCTGAAAAAGGGAAAAGAGCGGAATACCGGAATCCGGAACGGGATGGAGATGCTGATCAGCCAGGCTGAACTGGCCTGGGATATTTTCAGGCACCCCTGATCCTCCCTGTTATTCAGAAACATTCTCAATAAATACGGCTTTTGGTATGCATTTATTTTTATTGCTAATTTTGGCAAAACCAATAATTATTGCCAGCATTACAGATTAATAATACTCACATTCCTGTTTCATGTCAAAAAGTTTCCATTTCATTTATATAGCGGTTTTATCCATAATCGTGACAGCTGTTTTTTTTGCTGTCATCTATATTGGTCTTCCCTATTATCGTCTTGGAATTGAGGAGAGACCGTTTCACGCCGCAGATAATTTACTTAAACCCAGTGGCATCTGGGGGCACGGTTTCGGCATCATCGGATCGTTCCTGATGCTGATCGGGGTTGTTTTTTACATGGCCCGCAAGCGGTTCAGGGCTTTCGGCAGGATTGGCTTGTTAAAACACTGGCTTGAATTTCATATCTTTTTATGCTCCCTGGGACCTATCCTGGTGCTGTATCATACCGCCTTCAAGTTTGGCGGACTGGTTGCAATCAGTTTCTGGAGTATGGTTGCGGTATTTCTGAGCGGGGTTATAGGCCGCTTTATCTATATCCAGATCCCCAGAACCATTGAAGGACGGGAACTCAGCCTGAATGAAGTCAGAGAGATGACCGGCAACATCAGTGACCAGATCAAAACCCTTGTTTCACTGGACGATGAAAGTTATCATACCATTTTTGATTCAACCAGGAACAGGATAGAGCCTATCCGCAAAAATTTCCTGGTTCGCTATTTCAAAAGGTATAAAACAAACAGGGATAAACTCAGGAATGTCAAGGCGGTTCTTGATCTGAAAAATGTTCCAAGGGCCCAGCAGAAGCAGGTGCTTGACCTTGTCAGGAGCGATATCTCGCTTCACAAAAGAATTGAACGGCTGGTCGTGATGCAAAACATGTTTAAATACTGGCATGTTGCTCACCTCCCATTCGCTTTCGTGATGCTGATCATCATGATCATTCACGTTGCAGTGACATTAACATTTGGTTATCGCTGGATCTTTTAACAATGGAAATTCTGGTCGAAAAATTTGCGGTTTATTCTGCTGCAATCCTGTTATGCCTGGTCGTGATCATCCTTTACCTGCGAAAACAACGCCGTGAATCAAAAAGGGTGGAAGAAAAGATAGCCGAGGCGAAGCTGGCGGGCATGTATGAACCCGTTTCCCTGCATCCCGTGGTTGACGAGGGTAGTTGCATCAGGACCGGCGCCTGTATTGCCGCCTGCCCCGAAAAGGATATCCTGGGCATACGCAACGGCAAGGCCACTACCATCAATGCCTCCCAATGCATCGGGCATGGAGCCTGCTTTCATGCCTGTCCGACCCAGGCTATTACACTTTGCATCGGTACGGAAAAAAGGGGAGTGGACCTTCCTCACATGGATGAACATTTCGAGTCGAACATACCCGGGATCTACATTGCCGGAGAACTTGGCGGGATGGGCCTTATCAAAAATGCCGTTGAACAGGGAAGGCAGTCGGTTGAAAATATTGCAAAATCAATCAGGAAAAATCACCAGGCCGACTACGACCTGATCATTGTTGGCGCAGGACCTGCAGGGATTTCAGCCTCCCTCACCGCAAAAAAACATCAGCTCAACTTTCTTACGCTTGACCAGGATACGTTAGGCGGAGCAGTCTTTACCTTTCCAAGGTCGAAAATCGTGATGACCTCGGCCATGGATCTCCCCCTTTACGGGAAGGTCAAACTTTTTGAAACCTCCAAAACAGAACTGCTGCAACTCTGGAAGGATGTATTAAGGAAAAACAATATCGCCATCAGGGAGAATGCAAAAGTCGAGGTCATCGGGCAGGAAAACAGCCATTTCAAAGTCGGAATCCTGACCGGCGAACAATTCACTGCCAAAACGGTATTGCTCGCAATAGGCCGCAGGGGAACCCCGCGAAAACTGGACATCCCGGGCGAAACACTTGAAAAGGTGGCCTACCGGCTCCTCGAACCTGAAATTATCTCTGGCAAGGAGATCATGATCGTCGGCGGCGGGGATTCAGCCATCGAATCGGCACTGATGCTGGCTGAACAGAACAGGGTAACGCTCTCTTACCGCAGCGAAGCTTTCAGCCGAATCAAACCCATGAATCAGGAAAGAATCCGGCAGGCCATCGATACCGGCAAAGTGAACTTTTCCGAAATATGGTTCACACAATGACCATCGGGAGACGTTTCTTTCGTCAAGACCTATTTTAGGATACAATGCATTGTATTCAGTGGAATCTATTAAACGTTGGCCGAATGAGGAAAACTCGGAAACCTTATCCGCCGTGTGGGATGTCACTATGACTTCCGAGTCCGGGAACTCACCGATAAAATGCGCTGGGAGATAATTAGAGACGATTTCTGATTTTCCATGACCGAAGCAGACCATACCGAGAATATAACTTGACAAACCAAATTTTAATTTTCTCATTGCTACGTCAATTGCAGTACAGAAAGCGGTAGTATGTGGTCCGACAAGGAAGGGTTCAACATTACGCTTCTGCCAGCAGTATTGCATAAACGCAAGATGCTCGGCGCGGGCCCACCCCTCCATGAGGTCTTCCCGGGTCGTCACCTTAAGTGCCTCAACTACGTTAGACTGTTTTGTCACTGGGGGATATTTTCAGGGCCTTTGCCGCCGCAGCGCACTCGGCGTCCGTGAGTGGTGTCCTCTCCTTTTCAACCTCGCCAAGTTTTACGACTTGTGCGATCTTCCCTTCCATTCGCTCAGCAATAAAATCACGGGCGTAGTGGTCTCCTTTACGTAAT
>CAIYQH010000064.1 GCA_903928285.1 uncultured Bacteroidales bacterium | reverse complement strand
GCCGGAATGTCAGGTCGGAAAACCTGTCACTTTCCTGTTAGTTGCTTTGAAAAAAACAATTACAGGGTGGCGCCGAATGCTCCGAAACGGGTGGCGCTGATTGGACCGAAATGGGTGGCGCTGAATGGACCGGAATAGTCAAATAAGGAAAGCCAGGAGGTGTGTGCTGTTTTTCAGAGGTGATTTCATGGCATTGGGAAAACAGGAAGCTTGATTACCTGAAATAAAAGATACTTGCAGTATGACAGGATTGTTTGTAATTTTGCCTTATGGAAAAAACGGGTTACATAGAGATTAGAATTAAAGGCTTGAAAGGCAACCTGGAACTGACCCCCGACAATTATGATATCCGGGAAGTTGCAGGCATTCTGGAACAAGCCGAGAATCTCTTATTCCCGGGAGATAAAAAGGATCGGCCAATCATCAGTTATAAACAGGAACCCGGTTCTGTCAGGCATGTTCTTCAGACAAGCATGCAGGCGATTATCGGGTTTACCGCCATTCTCGCCCAGGTAACTGCAACTCAGAACATCGATTTCCTGGAACTGAATACCGCGAAAGCCATTGAATCTTTTCAGGACACTGCCGTTAAAAAGGATTATTTGATCACTTTAAAGACATCTTTGCAGGATTCGTCAGAATTGAGGATTGATAAAACAACCCGCTATTACCGCACTTCAAATGTTTGGGCCGATGCGGAATTTTATTTTTACGGCAAAATTACCAATGCCGGAGGAAAAGAGAAGGTCAACATTCACCTGATGACCGACGAATTTGGCATTATCCGAATTGATACGCCGCAAGAGACTTTAGAACAACTTGAAGAGAATATTCTGTATAAATCATACGGAATACGGGCTTTGGGCAAGCAAAATACAGAATCGGGCGAAATCGATAAGGGAAGCCTCCGGTTTGTTGAGATGATTGATTACAGTCCTGTGTACGACACAGATTATTTGCAAAAACTCCGCAGCAAGGCAATGACCTGGCTGAACACCATAAATCCGGATGAATGGCTCCGGGATATCAGGGGAGGTTACAATGCCTAAAGGAGTCTTACTGGACACGAGTTTTTTCCTTCGGTTCCTGAACAGTGCCGACCCTTTGTTCAAGAATGCCGATGATTATTTTCGGTACTTCCTGAAGAATGATTTCTCCCTGTTTATTTCCACGATCAGTGTGGCGGAATTTTGTGTCGGAGGAACTGCTGATCAGTTGCCGTTAAAAAACCTTAAAATTTTACCTTTCAATTTTGATCATGCCCGCAGAACGGGGCAATTTGCCAGAATTTTATTCGATGCAAGAAATAAAGGGGCTGTTGATTTTACAAAACGACTTTTGATTCCAAACGATTCCAAGCTTTTTGCTCAGGCTGATTATGAAGCCCAGATTGAATATTACCTTACTACGGATGTAGAGAGCATTAAAGCATACAATACTTTAAAAAAATCCGACAAGATTCAATTTACTGTCATCGATCTAAATGATTCATATTCTGAAGTCTTTGGAATCCTGGATATTTAAAAGTACCCTTTATCTGTCTCCCAATTCCCGGTCATAAAATATAGGGTTGCCATTGCGAACTTCCTTCGAACTGCTTTATCCGGGCAGCTTTTTGGAAGTAAGTAAAAAGCAGCAAAAAGCCACCGCACTTTATTAAACTCGAAATTTCCGCAAAGGTACCTGCGAAAAATCCGCTAAAAAGCTGTAAAACTGTAAAGGGCGACCTCCTGCGGGAACCGTCGCTCTTCGAGTGTATTCATTCCGGAAGGCCGGAATGACCTACACCCATTGACATTATTTATTTTTCTCGGTATTACTTGGCTAAAATTTCAATTTAACCAGGTGGGCCAGAAACCTAAATAAGACCTGAGGGCACAGGCATCTATTATGAATAACTCTCAAATCTATGCAGCCATCACCGAAAAGATCATTGCAAACCTTGAAACCGCCGGAAGCTGGATGAAGCTCTGGCAGGTTCCATCGCCGGTCAGCATGAACGGGCATTACTACCTGGGCATCAACCGCCTGGTACTTTCTTCCGATCCCTACAAGAGCCGCGTTTATGGCACCTTTCAGCAAATCCGTTCCAATGGCGGCCAGGTACGTAAGGGCGAAAAATCCACCATTGTTGTTTTTTGGAAGAGTTCAGTTGAGAAAGATGAAACTACCGGCGAGACCAAAAAGATGTTCCTGCTGAAGTTCTATCATGTCTTCAACTCCGAACAGGCCGACTTTGATGATCAGGGCACCAGGAAGATTGCCGACCTTCAAAACCTGGTTACCGAAAAGGTCAACTCCGAACACCTGGAGGCTGAAGCCATCATCGAAGGCTACGCGGGCCGTCCGGAAATCATCTTCTCAGACAAAGATGACAGGGCATTTTATGCTCCTGTTGCCGACCTGATCTCGGTCCCGGATAAGAAATACTTTACCACATCTTCTGCATTTTATCGCGTTCTAAATCATGAACTTATACATAATGCCGCAACCGGTATTATGCCGCACCGGGTTTGCTAGCCCTTGTTGTTAGTGATTTTCCAGCACTGCCATTCGGCATAATTTATAAGCTTTCGAGGAAGCTGAGTAATTTATCATCTGGTTTATAACGGCCAGGTTTTGAGGAGAGAGTGGTCATTTTTGCAAGAGCTTTTTCTTTTAGCATCATATCGGCATGGATATACATCTGTGTGGTCTCTATTGATTCATGACCGAGCCAAAGGGCAATCACGGCCTGATCTATGCCATGATGAAGGAGGTTCATTGCTGTGCTGTGACGCAACACATGCGGACTGATCCGTTTTCCAATGAGTGAAGAGCACGATTTAGCTGCTGTTACAGTATGCCGTTTTACTACATGTTCAAGAGCATCCCGGCTCATTTTACCGCCGCGCATAGTAGGAAAAAGAGGATCCTGATCAGTTCCGGATCGTTCCTTGATCCAGTTTTTCATGGATGCAACAGTTTCTCTTCTCAGGGGTGTTGAGCGAAGTTTACGTCCTTTGCCAAGGCAACGAACATGTGCCCCGGTTTCAAGAAACACATCGCCACATTTCAAATTAACCAGTTCAGATGCTCTTAGCCCGGTTTGTAACGCGACGGTCAGCATTGCATGATCGCGGCGTCCGATCCATGTAGAGCAATCAGGAGCATTCAGCAAAGCCTGCATTTCCTTGGCATCGAGGAACTCAACATTGCGCTTTACATAACGTTTGCTGGGCATACTCAGGATTTTCTGGCAATGAAGCATATAAGCTGGTTCATGAATGGCAACAAACCGGAAGAAAGAACGGATGGCAGCCAGCCGTGTATTGCGGCTTCTGGCAGCGTTTTTTCGTGTGGTTTCGATATTGTCCAGAAAGAGTCCGATCATCTCGGCATCAAGATCAGCAATGCTCAACTTAGTTGGCACTTTCCCCATCTTCTCACCGGCAAATTTCAAAAGCAATCTGAACGTATCGCGGTAACTGGTAATCGTGTGAGGGCTGGCTTCCATCTGAGTGTAAAGTTTTTCTGTAAAAAACTTCTGAACCAATGCTGAAAGAGTCATGGCTATCATAGTCGCACCTCCTTCTCCAAAAGATTTTCAGCACGTTGTGAAGCCAGGGCCAGCAGTTCCGGAACGGCTTCGATGTACCAGTAGGTATGAATGACCGACTTATGTCCCAAATAAGTAACCAGCTTGAGCATTTCCTGATCGATATTCTTACCTTCCTTGTACCAGTTTATCATGACCTTTACAGCAAATGTGTGCCGCAGATCATGAATGCGGGGACCGACCCCATACTTGTGGAATGGCTGTTCTGTGCGCAGACCGATCATTTTACCAATAAGTGCAAAGTTGTTCCGGACGGCGCAATCGGTCAAACGAATACCCTTATCAGATATGAAAAACGGATCGGGGGTGTACCCTAAAAGCCGGTCACGTTTTCTGATATATTCTTTCAACTGGTTTTTTGTACACTCCGTAACAGGTAATATCCGGTCTTTCCCATTTTTCCCATTAAGAACCGTAATGATCCCGTTTTTCAGGTCTACATCCCGGTCATTAAGCGCAATGGCTTCGCTTATGCGTAATCCTGTTACTGACACCAACCCGAAGAATGCCGGATATGTAATTGAACGGATTCCATTACTCGATGGTAAAAGTCGTGCCGCTTCGATTATGGAACTGATCTGATCATCGGAATAAATAAAAGGTTGCTTTCTTCTGCAATGACTGGTAATCAAAGACTGAGGGGGGATTTCATGATGGATGTCAATACTATACAACCAGGATGCAAACAACCGGACCATTCCCAATCGCCTTGCCCAGGTATTTTGTGACGCTTTTCCAAAGACCTTTTTCCATTCTAAAAACAGATTAGTGGTAATATGTGTTTCATTTTTCGATTCCAGAAAAGAAACAAATCGTTTCAAAACACGCTCATCCGTATACAGATCATATCCGAGATTACGTCGTATGATCAAATAGCGCTGCAACTCCTGTGAAAGGCTCATAACTGACCTCCTTTCTTCAAAGGCCAGGTTGGTGCAATAGTCAGAAGACCGTTGATATCCTGCCGGGCATATAACAAGGTTGTAGTGCGCGACCGGTGCCGCAACGTATTGCTGATTTCTTCAAGGCTTGCACCTTTTTGCACCAGGTTGGTTGCAAGACTGTGCCTGAGAATGTTGCTGACAGAATGTGGCTTAGGCCGTGGAATATTCGTCTTTTCCAACGCCTGTCTAAGAATGACATTCAAAACCTGTGCACCATCAAAAGGCTTGTGCGGCGGATGATAGGCGACGAATAAATGTCGGGATGTCCCTTTGCGTTCATGTAAAACATAATCTGCGATGGCTTCCCCGATATCCTGTAATAACGGAGCTTTGTCGTGGAATCCTCCTTTTCCCCGAATGACAATTAATCCATTGCGCCAATCGATGTCATCAAGTCGAATGGCGATGACTTCGGTTGATCGAAGCCCCAGACGTGCCATTAATAAAACCATCGCATAGTTGCGCTTTTTCCATTGGTACGTTGATAAGGTCCGTGAGGCTTCGATTAATTCTTCAACATGCTCTGGGGCAAGATGATAAGGAATGCGCCGTGCACATCTCTGGGCAACGCTTGGAATCCCCAGTGCTAGGTTGGTCTCAATTTTTTCCTGTTGGAATAAAAACCGGAAGAAGCTACGGATACCGCTTGCCAATGTTTTATTACGGTAAGGCCTGATCCGTTGCGTCACATGTTGTAGAAAATCGGCAACGTCGATCCCCGTGATTTTTGACAAGTTGCCAAGTCCTTCTCCAAACTTGAAATCAAGAAACCGGTCTGCAAATGAACAATAATTGCAAATGGTTTGTTCGCTTAATCCACGCTGGCGGCTTAGATAAATTTGATACTCAGCCTTGAGTTTTTCCCTTGATTGGGTTTTAAGTGTTTTCATAATTTACCTCCTGTTTTGGTTTAAAAAGAGGTAAAATTATGCCGCATATCTCAATCTTAGAAGTGACGAGATCAATACTTTATTCATTACATGCGGCATAATACCGGTTGCGGCATAATGTGACTTATGCCGATATCGGCATAATATACACGCGAGTGGCCACCCGAAAAGATTGAACAGATTTGAGGCATTTTCTAACAAGTTTGGCGATGAACTATATTCCAGAGAAGAGCTGGTCGCTGAACTTTGCTCTTCATTTTTGGCCGACAGGGCAGGACT
>CAIYQH010000063.1 GCA_903928285.1 uncultured Bacteroidales bacterium | reverse complement strand
TTAATTGGAAATAATCATTTATGCAGGATGATCAAATAAGCTTGCCCTGTTTTATCAGCAGGGAAAACCTCCTCCCTTTGTAAAATGCTTACCCCGCCTTTTGCCTTAGCGACTCAAGAAAACCCTTATCAACAGGGTAATTCAAAGATGCCGCTTTAAGCGCAAATTTGTATGCTTTCGGATAATCGTTGAGTTTGTTACATGCCGTCGACAGGTTATAAAATGCATTCCCATCGGCAGGATTCAGGGAGATACACTGCTCAAAATCGGCCATCGCTTCGGCGTATTGTTTTAATTGAAAATGGCAGACTCCGCGTTGAAGGAACAGGCTTTCGTTCTGCGAGTCGTATTGTACGGCCTTTTTAAAATCACTAATTGCCTCCTCATAACGTCCCATCGAACGCAAAACCGCACCTCTGTCGCTGAATACCTGTGTCAGTCCGGGGTCTAACACCTGAGCCCTGTTATAATCTTTCAATGCTGCAGGAAACATTTGTGCGTGGCAATATGTCAAAGCGCGGTTCATATAGGTTTTCGGGCTCAGACTGTCGATGGCGATTGATTTTGAATAGGCATCCAGCGCCTTTTCAATATTACCTTGCGAACCATAAATATTGCCCAGATTGGTATAGACCTGTGCATCATCCTGCTTTATCCGGATACAGGCCACAAAATCAGTCAAGGCCCCATCGTTATTGTTGATTCCTGCGAAGTAGCAGCCCCTGTTTTTATAGGCAAAGGCCGACTCCGGGTACAAAGAGATCACGCGGGACCATAAAGTGCCGGAATCCCTCCAGACCATTGATTGTTTGATGGTGACAGTCGCCAGAAAGATTGCGTAAACTGTGAACAATCCTGCCAGGGAGATACGGAAAAGCTGGTTTAACCTGGTTTTTTCTGTAAAGGCCTTGTCAAGATACCAGGCCGGGATAAAAAACAGACCGATCGCGCTCACATAGGCATAGCGGTCGGCCATTACGGCTGATCCTACGGTAAGGAACTGAAGTACCAGTAAAATGGAAAAGAAATAAAAGAGATACCCAAAACTGACAATTTTCGTGTAACGGGATGTTATGTAAATTCCCGCCATGATGATCAGTGCAACAGGGCAAACCAGGTAAAAAATGAGAGGCAGCGCTCCTGAGGCATTAACCAATGGCAGGGGATAAAAGGGAGAGAGATCGTATGGCACCAGTATCCTGAACTGGTACATGACAAAACCATAGCAGGCGAAAAGGAGCCGCTGAAACAGGTTGAAAACATGGATCCCCGCCACCCCCTTGTGCGATTGGATCAAAAAAGTAATCGCACCGAAAATGAAGGATAGCAGGAAAAACGGGATTTTCTCGAGAATCAGCCTGCTGGTCATCTTCCGTTCCTTGAAGTAATCGATCGCCAGCAAAACAAGGGGGAATACAACGGCTGCAGGTTTTGAGAAAAGGGAGGCCAGAAACAGCAATCCGGCCAGCAGTAATATCTGCCAATTTTGTTTTTCAAGATATTGCAGATATACGATCAACGCTGCCATGAAAAACAGGGTATACAGCACATCCTTTCTTTCAGCAATCCATGCAACGGATTCAACATGAATGGGATGTATGGCAAACAACA
>CAIYQH010000062.1 GCA_903928285.1 uncultured Bacteroidales bacterium | reverse complement strand
GTCACTTTCTTTAACTGTTTGAAAAGGGTAAGTTTTACAAACGTTTGGTTTTTCATGCGTCAGAACAGGTTCGCCACAACCATCATGATCAGAATCAAATCCTATAATTGGCCAATCGTATATCCATTTCATTGGCTGTAAATGGACTACGCGACCATAAACTCCCTTATCCTGAAAATGAAAAAACCACGATTCCCCGTTTGGAGTCTCAACCCAAGCCCCTTGATGCGGGCCATTGATGTCCGTTTTTCCTTGGGCGAGAACAATTTTATTTTCGTATGGGCCGTAAATATTTTTGGAACGCAAGATTGCTTGCCAACCTGTCTCCACACTTCCTGCCGGAGCGAAGATGTAATAATATCCATTTCGTTTGTAAAATTTCGGACCTTCAATAATATTATCGCCATGAACTAAACCATCATAAACCAGCACGTCAGCTCCAATGACCTTGTTGGCGGATGCATTCAACTCATTCACTGTTATGACACTATTAAATCCGGCACGGCTTTTAGCCCAAGCAAAAGCCAGATACACCTTCCCATCATCATCCCAAAGGGGAGTAGGATCAATCAAGCCTTTACCGTCTTTCACCAAAACGGATGAGTCCCATTCACCCAATGGATCTTTGGTTTTGGTCATATAAATACCCGAATCTGGATCTGGCCAGAATATAAAAAACTCGCCTTTGTGATACCTGATACAAGGAGCATAAACACCTTTGCCTTGTTGGGGCTTGGAGAAAAAATCTTCAGGAATAAGTCGCTTCAGAGCATAATTGACCAGTTTCCAGTTCACCATATCCTTAGAATGCAGAATGGGTATGCCAGGTACACAATTGAAACTTGAAGATATCATGTAATAGTCATTTCCCACCCTTATCACATCGGGGTCAGAATAATCTGCATTGATGATCGGATTTTTGTAGGTTCCGTCTCCTTGGTCGGAGACCCAAACCTTTGATACATAGGGTGCCGACGTTTGGGCTTCAATGTATAAAGTGAAGAAGAGACAGAAAGTGGCGAGGAGGATAGACCGGCATAAAGGTTTGTAATGACACATAGGATTAAATTCTTTGGAAGTGAGCTGACGAATAGTGTTTAAATCTCTTGAAGAGAATTGATTATGCTGGATCATGGATAGGCATGGGGCTTTCCATCTTACTCTCCTTATATTATAATATTATCTTTGTTGTTGATTGTTAGAATATACTCTCAACTCTAAATTAAGAAATATTCCACAATCAACAACAAAGAATTTTCAATTAGTAACCTGGATTTTGTTCCATCTTATAACCACTATTTGCATCTATAATCCTTTGTGGGATAGGGAGCAATTGCTGAAATGCCTGCATGCCAGCAACACCATTCCGGGTTCCATTTGCAATCGGATTGTACAATCTTGTCCTTTCCAGCAGTTTGCCAGTGCGGTATAAAGTTTCGCGCCTGTTCTCTTCTGTAATCAATTCGCGTGCCCTTTCGTCCAGAATATAATCAAGTGTAACGGTACCTGCAGTGATTGGAGTTGCATTAGACCGCGTGCGGACTTTATTTATCCAATAGGCGGCACCATCTACTTCACTTGATTTATTTTGTTTAAAAAGTGCCTCTGCCAATAGTAAATAAACATCAGAAAGTCTTATATAGGTTTGGTCGCCGTAGGCATAAGAATCGCCCCAGCGTGCAGGATCGGCAAAGGTCCAGTCCCATTTACGGGTGCAAACCCACAAATTGGCATTGGTAACCATTTTGCTTGCAGTGGAATCACATTTCAGGGTTGCTCCGGTTTTGTCCACATAACTCCTGCGAAGTGCATAAGAACTGTAACGGTCATCTTTTGGCTCATAAATACTTAAAGCCCAAGCCGTAATTCCTTCTCTACCAATACCACGACCACCATATTCAGGCAAGTAAGCAATATTTTTGTTATAATAGGTGGGAATCCAGCCTCTTCTCATTGCATTGGCATACTGACCGAGTGCCAGATCCACATCTGTATCGGGGAATACCCAAAGCGCTTCGGTATTGCCTTGTGTTGGCATGATATTCCCGCTGTAAAATTGGTCCATAAACGGACATCCTGGTAAAGTTGATTTAACGCCGTATCGGTTGGTGATAAGTGCAAAATTGGTGTTTGTTACAATTGCTCGTAATTTTTGTTCTGCCTCGTAATTTTTACCTTGCCATAGATATAAATCTGCAAGATAGTATTGTGCAATCACTTTCGAAAGACGCGTAACATCTTTTGCATTGTCTGGCAACGAACTTTCAGCAAACAACAAATCTTCTTCAATTTGTTTTTGGATCAATTCGACCGGATCCCTTCTCCAATCGGTCCGAAAATTCGTCCCATTAATTTCTGTTACATTGAGCGGCACCGCACCAAAAGTCATTACAAGATGCCGGTAAGCCCAGGCGCGAATAAGTTTGGCGTGACCAATTATCTCGCTTTTGCGGCTATCGTTTATTG
>CAIYQH010000061.1 GCA_903928285.1 uncultured Bacteroidales bacterium | reverse complement strand
CAACTGGTGGACCCCCGAAGATGCCAAAAACTTTGCCGAACTTGGAAAACGGATGGCTGATTATTTCAGCGCCATCGAGGTTATCAAAGGCTTCAACATCAATGGCAAACTGACCCTGGGTGAAAATATTGCCGACCTTGGCGGTTTGACCCTCGGATACTATGCACTGGAAAAATCGCTTGCAGGTAAAGAAAAACCGGCTCCGATCGACGGATTTACCTATCAACAAAGGTTTTTCCTTGGCTGGGCCCAGGTTTGGCGCGACAATATGACAGACGAAAGTCTGAGGAACCAGGTTCAGACCAACGAACACTCACCGGCCCGCTGGAGAATCAATGCCACCCTGCCCCTGATGAAGGAGTTCTCCGACGCCTTCGGATGTCAGGGTAAGATACCCGATGCTCAGCGCATCGTGATCTGGTAAGACTGTTGTTAATTTTCTGCATGAAAGAGGGCGACCCAAAAGGTCGCCCTCTTTTGTTATTATTGCCGTCAGGCGTGGCCCCGTCACCTGGTCTCATCTGCGCCCGGGTCGCATTCACTAAGATTTGTTGAGAGTTAATCGGAGATCGCCCCGGTCAGGGCCGGTCATATGGTGACCGTACATTCCCTTTACCTTGTCAGTTGCTTTAAAATCCATTCCATACAATAGTCCCTCATTATTTTATGATATTGCCCCAAAAAGAATAACTGAGAAAAGTACTAATTTTAAGCGTTGCCCCGTGCACAGAAACCGTATATACCATGATGCATTGACATCACACAATATTCTGGTTCTGCATGGTCTTACGAGTCCCAATTGGCATTTGGATGCCGTATAAGAGAATTAAACTCCCAAAGACCGACAGGCACGGGGCAATTTTAACCGCTTAAACTTAAAACTATGGGTAAAATTAAAACAAAAAATGAGAATGTGAAACGGATTTCACAACTGACTATTATCAATCCAACTGCTGCAGGCATTGATGTGTCAGATACAGAAATGATGGTTGCATATCCGATTAATTCTGAACAACTGGAAATACAAGTTTTGGCTGCTTTACAAAGGATTTGCATTTAATTGCAAATTGCCTTCAGGACAAAGGTGTAACCACCATTGCAATGGAAAGCACAGGGGTATATTGGGTTTCATTGTTTCTGTTATTACAGGAATTTGGCTTTGAAGTTTTTCTTGTCAATGCAAAGCATGTAAAGAATGTGACAGGAAGGAAAGACGATGAAAGCGATGCCGAATGGATACAAAAACTACATAGTTGCGGATTGTTAAGCCCAAGTTTTCAGCCCGACAATATGACGCGCACATTACGAAGCATGGTACACCACAGGAGAAACCTTGTGCGCACATCCTCCACCTACCTCAACCGCATGCAAAAAGCTTTGGAGTTGATGAATATCAAGGTTCACACAGTCATTAGCGATATTGATGGTAAGACAGGATTGCTCATTATAGAAGCCATTCTGGCAGGTGAAAGACACCCCGAAGTATTGGCCGATCTTAGAGATAAACGCATAAAGGCAAGCAGGGAAGAAATCATAAAATCACTGGAAGGCCATTGGACAACCGAACATTTGTTTGAACTCCGGCAATGTTACCAATTATACTGCACACACCAACAAATGATTAATGAATGT
>CAIYQH010000060.1 GCA_903928285.1 uncultured Bacteroidales bacterium | reverse complement strand
GGTTTTCAGTTTTTGCGTGGCATCCTCGTCATTGGAGATCAGTTCCCGCAGGAATTTCTCATGTTCTGAATAGAGGAATTTCTTAATAATCGGAAAGATGTTCTCGGTCTGAACGTTTATTTTACCTTTTTGCATATCGATAAGTTTTATTTTAACGAGCATTCATTATCAAAGCAGGTGCCAATCGGCACAGACTGACAAAATGGCAACAGACACCCAATATCTTTTTTTTTGCGGAGATTTTTTCAATACGGAATTTTCCTAACTTTACAGGGTATTTCGCCCTGAAACACAAACTAAAAACTTACTGATATGAACACGATAGATTGGAAAAACCTGCCGTTCGGCTATTTTAAAACAGACTATAATGTCCGTTGCTACTTCAAGGACGGGAAATGGGGGGAGCTTGAAGTAACAGATTCTGAGAATATTACCATGCACATGGCTGCTACCTGCCTGCATTACGGCCAGGAAGCTTTTGAAGGACTGAAAGCCTTTACCGGCAAGGATGGCAAGATCAGGATTTTCAGGTTGGAAGAAAATGCAAAGCGCTTGATCAACTCAGCAAAGGGGGTGATGATGGCTGAAGTACCGGTAGAACTTTTCACCGAAGTTGTTCTCAAGGCGGTTAAACTCAACCTGAAGTATGTTCCTCCTTACGGCGAAGGCGCGTCCCTGTACATCAGGCCTTTGCTTATAGGTACGGGTGCCCAGGTTGGCGTGAAGGCAGCCAAAGAATATATGTTCATGGTCTTTGTGGGCCCGGTTGGTCCCTACTTCAAGGAGGGTTTTAATCCTGTAAAGATGCAGATCGTGCGTGATTATGACCGTGCGGCGCCCCTGGGAACAGGCAATATCAAAGTAGGTGGTAATTATGCAGCCAGCCTGCGTGCCGGCGAACGCGCCCATGCTGATGGCTTTTCTTCCTGCATCTTTCTCGATGCAAAAGAGAAGAAATACATCGACGAAGCCGGCCCGGCTAATTTTTTCGGAATCAAAGACAATACCTATATAACACCCCAATCCACCTCGATTCTTCCCTCCATTACCAATATGTCACTGAGGATCCTGGCACAGGAGATGGGCATGAAGGTCGAACAACGACATGTTCCGGTTGAAGAATTGGATGAATTTGAGGAAGTAGGCGCTTGCGGCACTGCGGCAGTGATTTCACCCATCTGCATGATCCACGACCGCGACACGGGCAGGGAATATAAATTCTGCAAAAACGGTCAGCCGGGTACGGTCTCCGCAAAATTGTATAACAAACTCAAGGGGATCCAGGAAGGACTTGAACCCGACACCCACGGTTGGATTACTATTGTAGAATAAGCAATGCGCTCATCTCCTGCTGCATTTTCAGTGCCTCAGCCCTGGCCTTTTCAGCGAAGTCAGGGCCAGATGAAGCATAAATGATATTTCGCGAGGAATTGACGATCAGTCCGCATTCTTTTGTAAGACCATATTTCGCAACCTCCTGCAGGCTGCCTCCCTGTGCTCCGACACCCGGAACAAGCAGGAAATGATTGGGAACTATTTTCCTGACGTCAGCCAGCATTTCGGCCTTGGTGGCCCCGACCACGTACATGAGGTTCTCATCTGTTCCCCATCGCTGCGAGGTTGTGAGTACCTGCTCAAACAGGCGGTTGCCGTTGTTATTGAAAAACTGGAAATCTTCAGCGCCTTTGTTCGAGG
>CAIYQH010000059.1 GCA_903928285.1 uncultured Bacteroidales bacterium | reverse complement strand
GATCTAGCGCCGATCATACCTTTGACACCATCAGGGCGCTTGCCCTGGAACATCCCTGGATAAAAGGCATCCAACTGTCAAGGAACTTCGGGAGTCATATTGCCATCTCTGCCGGGATCGAACATGTGACTGAATCAGATGCCGCCATCGTGATCAGCGCCGATCTGCAGGAACCCCCTGAACTGATAGGCGAACTGATTAAAAAATGGGAAGAGGGATTCGAAGTGGTATGGACCGTGCGCGAAAAACGGGCGCAGTCATTTATCGGGAAAACGCTTTCAAAATCTTTTTATAAATTGTTCATCAGGGCCTCCGGGTTGAAAAATTATCCGAAAGAGGGGCCCTCCGCCTTTTTTCTCTTTGACCGTAAAGTATGCAGCCAGTGGCATAAGTTTAAAGAGACCAACCGCATGATCATCGGGATGGCTGCCTGGATGGGCTTCCGTCAGACTTTTATCACCTACCGTCAGAATGAGCGGAATTCAGGCAAATCCTCCTTTACCTTCATGAAACTGGTGAAACTGGCGATTGATTCGTTCGTCTCATTTTCCTTTGCCCCTATCCGGTTCATCTCCTACCTTGGCATCATCGTCAGCCTGACGGGTTTTCTCTATTCCATCGTGCTGACCTGGAATAAGCTTGTTAACGGCGTCGGACCGACAGGCTGGACCTCCATCATGGTGGTAGTCCTTTTCCTGGGCGGGATTCAGCTGATAACCCTCGGCGTTATCGGCGAGTATATCTGGCGCGGTGTGGAGGAGTCAAGGAACCGCCCGCTCTACCTGGTCTCCGAAACAGTAAATTTTGAAGCGAAGGATGATAAATAGAGCAAAACCGGGATCGTTTCCAAAGGGACAACCAACCTGTTAAAAGGCTTCAATTTTCCTTAGATTTGTACATGATTTCAAACAAGGATCCCGGGTTTATGCGCCTCATCAAGTCTTGTCTTCTGATTCTCACGCTCCTTGTGCTGGCAGCCTCCTCGCTGAATTACCGGAACCGGCTGATCCGGGAGGCCCCGCTGACAGGTTATTTTCAATTGCATGAACTGCCAACGGTGAAGCTGTTTACCTGGAGGTCATGGCTTTCCTCCTCTTTCCAGGATGAATTCTCCGCCAGGCTGAACGACCATACCGGGCTGCGAAATACCCTGATCCGCATTGCCAACCAGGTTGACTATACCCTTTTCGGGAATATCCATGCCGAGGGCTTTATCCGTGGGAAGGAGGGATACCTGTTCGAGGAGGATTACATCCATGAATATAACGGCGACTTTTTCATCGGGCAGCGGGTCATCGATAAAAAGCTGTCGCGGCTGAAAAATGTTACCGACAGCCTCAGCAAGTACAACATCCCGCTGCTGCTGGTTTATGAGCCCGGAAAAGCCAGCTTTTATCCCGAATTTATCCCTGGCAGGTTCCGTGCCGGCAAGCCATCAGCATCCAATTTGTCCTTTTATTTGCAGCGAAGCCGCGAAATTGGGTTGTCATTCATGGATATGAACGGCTATTTCCTGAAGATGAAGGATACCGCGCGCTACCCCCTGTTCCCGCGCTACGGCATGCACTGGAGCCTCTGCGGGGTGCCTCTGGCCGTTGATACGCTCGCCAGGGCGGCCGGCAAGCTGACAGGAAGGCAGCTTCCCCTGTTCAGGACAAAACAGCTCCTGGAAACTGAAACCCCGCTGGGAACCGATAACGATATCGGCGCATTGCTCAACCTTGCCTGCCCGATGAGGGCGACCCGCGGCGCCTTCCCGCTGATCGCTTTTGAAAACAGGCCGCCCGCAGCCCTGAAGGTGTTAGTCATTGCCGACAGCTATTACCTGAATATCATCGAGGACTATGGCCGGAAGTTGTTTAAAACGCAGGATTACTGGTACTATAATAAAAAGCTCTATCCCCTTCAGAACCATAACCCTCCGGCTCTTGTCGACAAATCAGACCTGCGCAACAGGCTGAAACAATACGACCTGGTGCTGGTAATGGTCTCGGAGATCAACCTGCACTGCGGCTTTTGGAATTTCGCCGATGAGGCCTACCTGGCCTTTCACCCGGAACTGCGGGATCCGAAGGTTGACAGCATTGAAAACGTCATAAGGAATGAACGGATCTGGTTCAGATTCATGGTGAAAAAGGCCTCCCTTCAGGGTCAGACGCTGGAAGAGGCGATCCATGAAGATGCAACGTATGTCTTTAACACAAACTACCATAACATTACCGGGAAGAGCTACTGGGATTCGGTTTACCAGGTCATCTACGATATCAGGAATAATTCTGACTGGCTTTCCCAGATCAAAAAAAAGGCGCACGACCGCAGGATCACCCTCGATTCGATGCTGATGATGGATGCTGTTTATTGCTATGAACAATCGAAAAAAAAGCATTAAATTTGTAGAGAACCAAAGGGATCTGTGCCATGAAAAAATGTGTTCTCGTGCTTTTAACCGCCCTTGTTGTCTGTTCCGGCATGCGGTCGTTTTCACAGGATCTCCCGTTCCAGAAAGGACTTGAACCAGCCTCCCTGACGCCCGATGAACTCTTTGTGTTGTCGAGGGTTCCCGAACTGAAACTTCCCGAATCCTACAAGGGGGCTAAAGCCCCGCTGATGCCATCCCAGGTTGACAACTCCACACAGCCCTTTTTCCGCCCGATCACCTCACAGTCGGGATACGAATGCGGCCAGTCGGCCGGGATCTCCTTTAACTTCACCTACGAGATCGACAGGT
>CAIYQH010000058.1 GCA_903928285.1 uncultured Bacteroidales bacterium | reverse complement strand
TACCTACTTATTATGAATATGATGACATGGGCCGACTTACAAATGTGAAGGATAATGAAGGAAATATTATTAAAAAGTATGATTACCACTATGATACGCCTTGACTTTTAACAAGAGCCCAATTTTAATGCATTCTTAATTTTTAACTAAAGATGAGGTGAAGCTCACCCCCCCCCTTTCCCCTCATTCATTTTCAGGGTTTCTCCTTCCCTTTTTTAGTGTTTGCCCTATCGCACCCGGTTGGCAAAAATTGTAATTTAGCGCTCAGCGAATAAAGCCCATCCGGCCGGTTTCCGAAGTAAAAAAATGTTAAATTGTATATAAATAATCAGATTGTAAGGATTGGTCTACATGATTTTAAGAATTCGCTTACATAAAAATAAGGGTTTTATCGTGTCGTACCTAATTTTACCTGCATAGTTTAGCTTATCTTTGCCATAGTGGATGGACCATAATCTCCATTTTATTTCGTTACCGGTATCAATAAATCTGATGAATTCTGCTATGTTGAGGGTCTTTATGATCGACGATCATCCGGCGATGCTTCAGGGAATAGAATTCATGCTTTCGACGCCTGAAGATCGTGCGCGACTGGTGGGCGCTTCATCAAACATGGCAGAGGCAATGGTCAAAATCCCAACCCTGGATGTTCAGGTGATCCTGCTCGATTTGTTTATCAGCCACGATCATCCTGTTTCAAACCTGAAGGATCTGAAGTCGGTATGGCCCGGTATTCCCGTTATCATCTTTTCGGCAGAAAATTCTGCCTGGTGGAAACAGACCATGTTCAGTTCAGGCGCCAATGCTTTCCTCGACAAAATTTCCGATAATGAAATGATCATCAATACCATCCTCCGGGTCGCCGACGGCTCAGTTCTCTTACCGGCTGAATTGAAACATCTGGTAATCCCGGAACATTCCCCGGCCAATGCAACGATGTTAACCCGGGATGAACTGGAGATTGGAAAACTGATGTCAGCCGGGTTATCGATCAAGGAAATCGCCGCAAACCTGAGCAAATCCCCCTCCTTAATCGAAAAACAACTACGGTTTATGCGAATGAAAACTGATTCGCACTCAAACCCGGAACTGATCAGGGTGCTGATCGCACGGCAACTGGTTCCGATCGCTTAGATTCGTTTACCATCGACCTTTACGATTTAAATGACAAGGAAATTACGGCACTTGTGCTAACAGGCATCGGGAGAAATTTATGGGAAAGACAGTGACATCTGAAATCCGTTCTCCCCGGAATGCCCAGTTGAAAAAAAAGCCTCCGCGACCCCTGGTTTGCCAGGGTTTGCGAAGGCTTTGGCGGAGAAGGGGGGATTCGAACCCCCGGTACAGTTTCCCGTACGACAGTTTAGCAAACTGTTGGTTTCAGCCACTCACCCACCTCTCCAATAGCTGATTCAAGATTTTACGACAGCCTCACCATTTCGTCCTTCACCCGGGTCAATCTTTCAGGCAGTTATACTTCAACCGCCATAAACAACCAACCTCAATGCTGCCTCCCGCAATTATGATCGGGAGTGCAAAATTAGGAATTCCTGCACGTTAAACAAATTTTTTTTCATAATGATGATTTTCCTTTCGGGATGGGAGTTTTTCTTAATTTTGACATTGGTAAAAAAACAGTAACTCTAACGCTAATTGCACTGATTATGAGCGGTAAAACATTTGCAGAAAAAATCTTCGGGGCCCCAAAAGGCAGTATCGTATTTGCCACGCCCGACATCATCTTATCTCACGACAACACCTCGAGTATTTACAGCACCTTTAAGAAAATGGGTGGAACCGTACTGGCCAACCCGGATGCGCTGCTGATCATCCTCGACCACAATGCTCCCCCGACGAATTCAAAACTTGCAAACGATTACCAGGTAATCCGTGAATTTGTCGAAAAATTCGGGATCAAAAAGTTTCACGATGTGGGCGACGGGATCTGTCACCAGCTGATGGCCAATTACGCAAAGCCAAAAATGATCATTGTCGGCAGCGACAGTCACACCAGCACCGCCGGGGCCTACAACGCCTTTGCGGCAGGCATCGACCGCACCGAAACGGCAGGGTTGTGGAAACAGGGCGAGACCTGGTTCCGCGTTCCCGAATCGGTGAAGATCACCCTGACGGGCCACCTTCAAAAGGGGGTATATGCCAAGGACCTTGCCCTCTGGATCATTGGCATGATCGGCTCGAGCGGCGCCGATTACATGTCGATCGAATATCATGGTGAAGGGGTGAAGAGCCTTACCATCTCCGACAGGATGGTGCTTTCGAACCTGGCTTCGGAAATGGGCGCCAAAAACGCCGTTTTCCCGGCCGACGAGGTGCTGGAACAACATTTCGGATCAAAACAGGATGGACTCTGGGCCGATGCGGATGCATCCTACCTGCAGGAAATTGAAATCAACCTCGGCGACATCTTCCCCGTCGTGGCTGCACCGCATCATGTCGACAATGTCAAGGCGGTGTCGGAGGTACAGGGAACCAAAATCCAGCAGGCGCTGATCGGCACCTGCACCAACGGCCGCCTCCAGGACCTTCGCGAAGCCGCCGCCGTGCTGAAGGGACAGACCATCCCGAAATACATGCAGCTGCAGATCATTCCCGCCTCAAAAGAGATTTTCATGGAGGCCATGAAAGAGGGGCTCATCGAAACCTTCATGGAAGCTGGCGCCAATGTGCTCTCCTCCTCATGCGGCCCCTGCCTGGGCACCGGCCAGGGTATTCCGGCCGATGGCTACTCGGTCATCTCCACTGCCAACCGCAACTTCAAAGGCAGGATGGGCAACAACGCATCCAGCGTTTACCTTGGCTCCCCTGCAACAGTTGCCATTTCGGCACTTCATGGTGAAATCACCGATCCCAGGGGTATCGTCGCCAACGACAAATTCCCCTACCACGCCCCCCAGAGCGCAACTGTCGACATCGCCGAAGGCGACGACCGTTACAGCGACGGCACCTGGAACTATGCCGATGTCGACAACCTCAACACCGACCAGATGTTTGCCGGCAACCTGACCTACAATGTTCAGAGTTCGGAACCTGAAAAGATCATGCCCTACCTGTTCAAGGGATTTGACAACAGCTTTTCCGACAGGGTAAAGGCGGGCGATGTGATCATGGCCGGGGCAAACTTCGGCTGCGGCAGCTCGCGCGAACACCCGTCGGTGGGACTTGCCTTTGCCGGTATCAAGGCGGTTGTGTGCAAATCGGTTAACCGCATCTTCTACCGCTCGGCCGTAAACCAGGGGCTCCCCATCCTCCTGGTCCCCGGGGCGGTTGATGCCTTTGTCCAGGGCGAACCTGTGGATATCGATTTTGAAAAAGGGCTGGTGATGATCGGAACCCGGCAGTATGCCTTTGCTCCCCTGCCGACGAAGCTCATGGAAATTTTTTCCGCCAAGGGACTGGTGAACTATGTAAAGAATAAATGAAAAAATTCCTGGCTCCCCTGCTGTTTGTTGCAGCAGCCATTACACTGATTACGATCCTGGGGGCCTTCTTCCCCAAGTATGCAGGGACGCTCGCAGCCCTCTTCATCTTCCTGATTGCCGACGGTTACCTTTGGTATTCGGTTCGCGGTCATGTCCGCAAGCTCAACAAGGTTGCCGGTTTCGCCGTTACGGGACTGTACTGGCTGCCTGTGGCGCTCCTGATCAGCATCATGATATACGGATCGTTTGTCACCTTCCTCGACTGGAACCTGCCTTTGCGTACCTATGTTCAGAGCTTCATCCTGGTGTTCTTCCTGGCAAAGGTATTCCCTGTGGAGGCGCTGCTCACAGCTGATTTAACCAGGGGGGTAAGATGGATCGTGAGTTCCATTTCCGGAAAGCGGCCTGAACCCGGGAAGAAGATCATGAGGAACCCTGCAGTGCTGGTGTCAGGATGGGTGCTGGGGGCACTCTTTTTTATCCTGATGGCATCAGGTACCCTCTTCTGGCAGTTTGACTTCAGCGTGAACCGCCAGGAGATCAGGCTGGACGAACTGCCGCCGGCCTTCGACGGACTTACCATCGTGCAGTTTTCGGATGTCCACCTTGGAAGCTGGGGATCGAAACAGAAGTTGCTGGAGGCGATGCAGACCATCAACGGGTTAAAGCCCGACGTGATCTTTTTCACGGGTGATATGTTCAACTACTGTACCGCCGACGGCAACGGGTTCCGGGATATCCTGCGCGTGCTGCATGCCCCCTTTGGGATCTATGCCATCATGGGGAACCACGATTACGGCGACTATATCAATTGGCCATCGGTTGCGGCAAAAAAGAAAAACATCGACGATCTTCATCTTTTCTATCAGTCGCTGGGATGGAAACTTCTGTTGAATTCGCATGATATCCTCAGGCGGGGTTCGGACAGCATCGCGGTTATCGGGGTCGAAAACTGGGGGTCATCCCACAGGTTCCAGCGGTTCGGCGATGTGGCCAAGGCAATCAGGGGAACGGAAACGATGGCCATCCAGCTGCTGCTGTCGCACGATCCTTCGCATTGGGACAGTATTGTCAGTAAAAGGTTCAGGAACATCGATGTGACCTTCTCGGGTCACACCCACGGCGGCCAGGTTGGCATCAACTGCTTCGGCATCCACTGGAGCCCGATCACCTGGGCCTACAGGGAGTGGTGCGGTCTTTATGCAAATCCAGCCAGCTCCCCTCCGCAATATTTATATGTCAACCAGGGGCTGGGAAATATCGGATACTCAGGCAGAATCGGGATCCTTCCTGAAATAACCCTGATCACGCTGAAAAGAGCAGGACAAAAATAACCGTGTAAAGAAAATTATACCTAACTTTCCAACCCTAATTTAAATAGAGATAATTACTTAAAAATCGCGAATGCTATGGCATTAAACGATCAGGGTTTTTATAACAACCATCCATCCAGGGAACAGTTGATATTGGACACCATTATCAACAATATCCCCGCGATGGTGTTTTACAAGAGCCTTGACGGCACCTACATTGCTGCCAATGAGATGTTTTGCCATCAGCTGAACACCACTCCCGACGCGATCATAGGGAAATCGGACTTCGATTTTTATGATACCTCCTCAGCCATGCGATTCCGTGACTCCGACCTGGAGGTGATTGAAACCGGCAGGTCGGTCGACCTGTTGGAAGATGAGATCGAACTTGACGGGGAATTCAGGATCTTTACCACCCGTAAAGTGCTGTTGAAGGATCATAACGGGGTACCTTACGGGATTATTGGTTTGTCGTATGATGTAACCGAGACTCACCGTGCCGAGCAGGAACAGATCGAGAGCCGTACGCGCTATAAATACATGTACAACGTATTCAGGCTAATGGCCGACAACATCCCTGATCTGTTGTGGGCCAAGGACCTTAGGAAACATTACCTTTTTGCCAACAAGGCTGTTTGTGAAACGATCCTCGGCGCAGCCGATACGCAGGAACCAATAGGAAGAACCGATGAGTACTTCGCCGACAGGGAACGCCGGACCCATCCTGAAGACAAGGATTGGCATACCTTTGGCGACATCTCCAGTGAAACCGACGACCTGATCATGAGGCAAAAGACCGCCGGGCGCTTCGACATGGAGGGCAATATACGGGGTGAGTATATCTTCCTAGATGTTCAGAAGGCCCCGATCATGGACGACGACGGGAATATGATCGGGACGGTTGGCAGTGGTCGCGACATCACCAAGCAAAAGCTGATGGAACATGAGTTCCATTCGCTCTACCAGCGGAACCAGGCTATCATCAAGGCATTGCCCGACCTGATGTTCCTCTTCGACGACCAGGCCACCTACCTGGAAATCTATGCTTCCATTTCCGGTGAACTGCTGGAAGACCCTGACCATATCATCGGGAAAACTGTAGCGGATTTTTTCGATCAGGAAATTTCAGGAAAAACACGCGAAGCCATCACCCAGTGCCTTCTTACCGACACCATCCAATCATTCGACTACAAGATTGTAATTGATTCAGAAACCAGGTATTATGAAGCCCGGCTCATCAAGGTGGATGAACAGAAGGTGCTTTGCATTGCCAGGAACGTCACCGTACAAGCCACCCTGCAACAGGAGCTGATGGAGGCCAAGGAGAAGGCGGAGGAATCGTCGCGGCTTAAAACCACCCTGCTCCATAACATGAGTCACGAAATCCGCACACCGCTCAATGGTATCCTCGGGTTTTCAGACATCATGATCAAGGAACTCAAGGATCCTGACTATCTTGAGATGGCCACTTACATCAATAAATCGGGCCGGCGGTTGATGAAGACCCTCGATTCGATCATGCAGCTCTCACAACTCGAATCAGGGATCAAAATGTTACAGGCCGACAACGTCGACCTTGAAATTGAATTCCGGAAGATCCTGGAGAGTTTTGCTGAAATAGCTGCAGAAAAGGGACTTTTCCTGGAAATCAGGGAAATTCCCTCGTGCCACGGCTATCTCGATGCCTTTTTCTTCAACCAGGCCATCTCCAATATCCTGGAAAATGCCATCAAATTTACCAACGAGGGAGGCGTTTATATCGAAATACAGCAGACGAGCCGCGAGGGACGCCGCTTTCTGCTGATCAAGATCGTGGACACAGGCATCGGGATCTCTGAAACACATCGAAAAATCATCTTCGACGAATTCCGCCAGGTGAGCGAAGGGCGTAACAGGAATTTTGAAGGTACCGGGCTTGGACTGACCATTGCCATCAAGATGATCCAGCTTTTGAAGGGCGACATCCAGGTTGAAAGTGAAATGGGGAAAGGCTCCGTGTTTAACGTCAGCCTGCCCTTTCCTGAAACTGCCGAGTGGCTTCCCTATCCGGACTCACTCTCCGGATTGCCGCATCAGACAAGATCTGCGGGTGAAAACCGGGAATCGGGAAGGGCTATTCTTGTGATCGATGAGGAGGAGCTGAATGCACAGCGCATCCAGGTTTACTTAAAAGGGCAGTACCGGGTTGATTGGGCTGCCACCGGAAAATCGGCCGTCGAAATGGTCAAACAGCATCACTACAAGGCAATCCTGACCGAGGTCAACGCTGGCCCGGGTGTAACAGGCATCCAGGATGCCCAGTTAATAAGGACCATCCGTGCCTACAGGGAAATTCCCGTCATTGCACTGACAAGTTTTACCAAAGCCGACGACCGCGATAAACTGATGAAGGCAGGTTATACCTCCTATCTTACGAAGCCTGTCACCAAACCCGACCTGTTACAGTTACTGGGGAGGGTGATACAGGGGAGGTAAGGAACCTACTTCGCCCTGGAAACCTGGATAAAGGATACCTCCACATCGCCTCCCTGGGGATAGAGGGAGATCCAGTTGTTATCTTCGCGATACCAGAGATCCTGGTCCTTTACACTGACCAGGCGCTCATTCACCTTCCCTTCGAGGTTCAGGTTCTTCATCACGACACCCCCGTTGGCCTGCTTGTCCTTGCCATACCGCATCAGCACATTGAAGGGTTTGCCCGAGAGATTTTTTATCTTGATATAGATGAAGTTGTTTTTCCGGGAGGCAATATTGACAGATGAAAAGGGAAATTGTTTTTCGGTTCCGGCTGCAATGGTCACTGTTGTTTTAAGCACGTCGGCGATGGCATTCTCGGCAATGGTCCTGCGTATCTTGGCAATCATCTCGCGCGGATAACTCTCCATCGGCAACAGGTTGGCTGCATCATTATAGGAATCGACCGCCTTGTCAAATTCGAAGGTGTTGAAAAACCTGTCACCATCGGATACAACCTTGTCGTATTGCGATTTGTTGGTGCGGTAGATACTGTCGACCCTGTTGGTGATCAGGGTAATTCGTTCCCTGGGATATTTCTGATCTGGAAAAGTCCCCAGTGCCTGCTGAAAGGCATCCTTTGCCCTGGCATAGTCCTTGTCCTTAAAAAAGTTATCCCCGCTGACGATCAGGTTTTCATAAAACCTCTGTTTTCCCATCAGATCTTCAAGCGCCTTGTTGATCTCTGCGATCTTCTCTTTCGGATAGGGCGACAATGGCTTTATCTCCTGTGCATTGCGGTATTCATTGCGGGCATCCTCGTATTTCTTCTCTGCCAGCAACTGGTCGGCTTTGGCCATACTTGCCTTAAAGGCATCATCCCTGGCCTTGATTTCTGCAAAGATGTCGTCAATTGCGGCAATTTTCTCCTTAGGATAGTTTTCTTCAGGTTTCAGCAGGCCGGCACTTTGATATTCGGTCTTTGCCAGGTCGTACGATTTCGCACCAAGCAACTGATCGGCCTTTACAATGGAGGCATGGTACTGGTCATCCAGGTTTTTCTGCTTCAACAGCGCTGCCTGAATTGTACCGATCTCGGCAAGTTTATCTTTGGGTAATTGCTCGTTTGGTTTGATCTTCTGCGCATCCAGGTAGGCCGCTTTCGCTTTTTCGTACTCCTTTGCCTCGAGAAGTTTGCCGGCACCCTCAACAACAGAAGCATACTGGTCATCGATAACTTTGAGCCTTGCCACATCGGCAAGGGCCTTGTCAATCTCGGCCAGCTTCGTTTTCGTGTATTGTTCCGCAGGTTTAAGTCCGCCAGCCTTCTGATAGGCGGCTTTGGCTTCAGTGTAAGATTTGTCGCCGAGGAGTTTGTCAGCAGCTGTAATGGTAGCGGCATATTCCTCGTCAAGGGCCTTTTGTTTAGCGATACCGGCCAGGATCGCATCAATTTCAGCGATCTTGGTTTTCGGGTAGTTCTCTTCGGGTTTCAGGGTTGAAGCGCCGGAGTATTCATCCCTGGCCGATTCATAGGTTTTGGCAAGCAGTTGTTTGTCAGCCCGTGTTATGGAAGCCCTGTAATTTTCATCCAGGCTCTTTTTGGCGGCAAGGTCGGCCAGGATTTTGTCGATCTCTGCAACCTTCTCCGCAGGGTAACGCTCCTCCGGTTTAACCTTCCCGGCATTGAGATATTCAGAACGCGCCTGGTCATAGGTTTTGGCGGCCAGCAGTTTGTCGGCGCCGGCTATGATCCCTGCATATTTGTCATCAAGGGCTTTGGCTGCGGCAATCGACGCCAGGATCCCATCGATTTCGGCGATCTTGTCTTTGGGATAGCTCTCCTGTGGCTTGATTCCTGAAGCATTGACAAATTCAGTTCGGGCCGGGGCATAGGACTTCTGCAGCAACAACTTGTCGGCATTCGCGACAGAGGCTGCATAGCGGTCGTCGATATCTTTCAGTCTTGCCAGTTCGGCAAGGGCTTTGTCGATTTCGCAGATTTTATCCTTTGGATACTGTTCGGCCGGCTTCAACCCCAGTGCTGCCTGGTACTGCGTCTTCGAAAGTTCATACGACTTGTCGGCAAGCAACTTGCCGGCCTTAGCAATCATCCCGGCGTACTCCTCATCGATCGCCTTTTGTTTTGCAATACCCGCCAGGATCACATCGATCTCGGCGGTTTTCGCAACCGGATATTTCTCGTCTGGTTTCAAACCCGTTGCCTTCACGTATTCATTGCGGGCAACGTCATAATTCTTTTCACCCAGGAACTTGTCGCCGTTGGCAACAGCAGTTTTGTAGTTTTCATCGAGCGACTTTGCCGCAGCTATGTCGGCCAGGATCTTGTCAATTTCGGCAACCTTTCCGGCAGGATAGGTCTCTGCAGGCTTTATCTTGCCGGCATTAAGATATTCTGCACGCGCCTGGTCGTAGGTCTTTGCGGCCAGCAGTTTGTCGGCGCTGGCAATGATGGCGGCATATTTGTCATCCAGCGCTTTGGCGGCGGCAAGTTCGGCAAGAATCGCATCAATTTCGGTGATCTTGTCTTTGGGGTAGGCCTCCCGGGGCTTTATCCCGGAGGCATTGACAAATTCAGCACGGGCCGGGGCGTAGGACTTCTGAAGCAGCAGTTTGTCACCATTGGCGACAGATGCCGAATAGCGGTCGTCGAGACCTTTCATCCGGGCCAGTTCGGTAAGGGCCTTGTCGATTTCGCCGATCTTATCCTTTGGGTACTGTTCGGCAGGCTTCAACCCCAGGGCGGACTGGTACTGCGACTTCGCCGGTTCATACGACTTGTCGGCAAGCAGTTTGTCGGCCTTAACGATGATACCGGAATACTCCTCATCTAAGGCCTTCTGTTTTGCAATCCCAGCCAGGATCACGTCGATCTCGGCG
>CAIYQH010000057.1 GCA_903928285.1 uncultured Bacteroidales bacterium | reverse complement strand
AGAGTTCATTCCTGATAACCCTGAGCTCTTCGACAAGGAGCCTGGTGTTTTTCTCCAGGTCGGCCAGCATCTGGTCAAGCCCTGCTTCGGTTTTGCTACGGGCCATTTCAACAAACCTTTTCGAAAGTTGGGAGGTCACAGGATCCATAAACAGTACGAGCGCCCCTTTCAATTTATGGGACGTTTCCCGGAGATGGTCAAAGTCACGGTCATTGACATTTTTCCGGATTGCTTCAAAGCGTTCTTCATACTGGGAAAAGAAAATGTCAATGAGTTCAACAACATTTTCTTTATCTAAATTGTTAAACAGATCATTGAACATCTGGCGGTCGATCATATCGGGATTAAATTAGGATGACAGGTTGATCATTGAATCATAAATACCCTTAACAAAACCATAGCGCAATCTGATTTTTGGTCACACTGAAAAGGTGTTCAACATCTATTCTTACGATTATCAGTGAATAATTATCTTGTATTAATACACAAAGGATGATTAAAAAATAAAATCGTCGGATGGACCCGGGAACTGGAGCGAATGCACCACCTGTTGAACAACGGAAAGCTTATATCCATAGCGGGTTTCAAACAGCCGCTTGCATTCGCGGACAGCATTTTCCTTGTACGATTTCATCGGTTTCTGGTACAAAAGTAAAAAATCCTTCAGATCCTGGTAGATATCTGTGAAACACTCGGCGAGGCTACCTTTGACAGGGTCGTTATGGCTTTTCTCAAGCTGGTCGACATAATAAAATTCATCCTTCCCTCCGAATTTGAAATGGAGGATGTTAAACAACGATTCCCATTGTTCTTCGCTTACATAGTGTTCGGTTGCATCCTCATCCTCCGCTTCGATTTCGGGAAGCAGGGCCCCCTTCAGGTAGATCAGCGGGGATATTTTCTGCAGGAAATTTAAAAGCTGACCTTCCGTATAGCTTTCTGCTTTCTCAAGAAACATGCAGTATTCGTTGGCAACAGTTACCATTTCGAGAACTTTGCGCGAATATACAGGCTCCTCGGAGGGTGGCAGTTGTTCTTCAGACATCCGTTATCAGTTTAATTTCATGGAAGAGATAATCCCGGCAATCTTGTTGCCAAGCTTCGCAGAGACTGTTTCGAAATCTGCGGGCGAGCCCAGCTGTTCGCGAACGCCGAAGTAAAACTTGATCTTGGGTTCAGTACCCGACGGACGGACACTGATGATACTCCCGTCTTCAAGGATAAACTGCAATACATTCGATTTAGGCTGGTGGATCGGCCTTTCCTGGCCGGTTCCGAGAGATTTTTCAACAGAAAGCTGATAATCCCTGATCATGATCACCTTTGAATTATGAATCTCCGCAGGTGGGGTCTGGCGGTAATTCACCATCATCTGCTGGATCTCTTCTGCGCCGCTTTTTCCCTTTCGCGTAACCGAAATCAGACCCTCTTTATAGAGGCCGTATTTCAGGTAGATCTCCATGAGCAGGTCAAACAGTGTTTTACCCTGGTCAGCCATCCAGGCTGCGGTTTCAGCGATCATGGCACAGGCGCTGATGGCATCCTTGTCACGTACAAAATCGCCGATCAGGTACCCGTAGCTCTCTTCGCCGCCGAGGATAAAGGTCTTTTTACCTTCCTGCTGCCGGATCACATCGGCGATGAATTTAAATCCTGTCAGGCATTCAAAATATTCAACACCAAAGGAGGCGGCGATTTCCGACAACAGGTGCGTGGTTACGATGGTGGAGACGATAAACTCATTACCTGTTAATTTTCCAAGCGCCTGCCACCGGTTTAGCATGTAATAAAAAAGCAGGGCAGCTGTCTGATTGCCGTTCATCAGGATCATCTCATTCCTGTGGTTGCGGATAGCGATGCCAACACGGTCGGCATCAGGATCGGTGGCCATCACCAGGTCGGCATGGATCTCTTCGGCCAGCCTGATGGCCATGTCGAGTGCATCGTGTTCTTCGGGGTTTGGTGATTTTACAGTTGGGAAATTGCCATCGGCGATGGCCTGCTCCTTCACCATATGGATGTTTTCAAACCCAAACCTGGCAAGGATGTCGGGAACCAGTTGCCTTCCGCAGCCATGCAGCGGCGTATATACGATCTTCAGGTTTTTCTGGCGGATAATGGCGTCGGGAGAAAGTGACAGGGCAGCGATCCTGTCGAGGTATAGTTTGTCAATTTCTGATCCGATACTGATGATGTTTTCAGGGATACCATTCCATTTTACTTTATCGACGGAGGTTATTTTCTGTACTTCCCTGATGACGTTTTCGTCGTGGGGGGCGATCATCTGGGCGCCATCGTCCCAGTATGCCTTGTAACCATTGTATTCCTTAGGATTGTGGGAGGCTGTCACCATGACACCGCTCTGGCAGCCCAGGTGCCTGATGGCAAACGATAATTCGGGCGTCGGCCGGAGGTCTTCGAACAGGTAAACCTTGAACCCGTTTGCCGACAATACCTCGGCAACAATCCTGGCAAAGAAGGGGCTGTTGTTGCGGCTGTCGTGAGAGATAGCCATTTTAACGGGATTCAGACCCGGAAACATCATTTTCAGGTAGTTCGCCAATCCCTGGGTGGCCATGCCAACTGTATATTTATTCATCCGGTTTGTACCGACACCCATGATTCCCCGGAGTCCTCCGGTTCCAAATTCAAGATCACGGTAAAAGGAATCGGTAAGTTCCGTGGTATTGGTGTCAATGAGGCGCTTAACTTCATTCCTGGTTTCTTCGTCAAAGTTATTGCCGAGCCAGAACTGCGCCCTTTCCAATACCGACTTTTCTATCTCCATACTGAATATTATTGGTGGTTAAACTAAATCGTAACGCGCAACCTGAACCGCGTTTTGTTTGGCAGGTTAAATTTCAGGGTTCATGATCCTTTGAATGCAGATCTTCAGGCTATCGCGCCAGAAAGGGATTTCCAGGTGGAAGTGCTTTTTGATTTTCCCTTTGTCGAAGACACTGTAAAAGGGTCTGATGGCCGGCAAGGGATAATCTTCCGTCAGGATAGGGAAAAGGCTGCATTTGATGCCTGTGAATTCAATGATGGCCTGGGCAAAGTCGTACCAGCTGGTCACGCCTTCGTCGGAAAAATGAAAAATTTCAACACCAGGATTTTCATGGTTTTGCGGAATGATCTCCAAAATTGCCTTAGCCAGGTCGCGGGCATAGGTAGGTGTTCCGGTCTGGTCGAAAACAATCTTCATTTCTCCCCGTTCTTTCCCGTATCTCATTACGGTTTTGACGAAATTATGTCCGAACTCCGAGTAGAGCCAGGAGGTCCGGATGATCAGCGCCCTGTGGGCAAAAGCCTGGACAGCCAGTTCGCCGGCGTATTTACTCATGGCATACCGCGAGATCGGGTTGGTGAGGTCATCTTCCCTGTAAGGCCGGTAACTTTTCCCGTCGAAAACATAATCTGTTGAGATATGGATCAGCAGTGCATTGAATTTGGCAGCTGTTCTTGCAAGGATGCCAACCGAAGATGCATTAATAATAAAGGCCGGCTGTTCGTCGGATTCAGCCTTATCAACTGCGGTATAGGCTGCACAGTTGATGATCACAGCCGGTTTTTCATTTTTCACCAATTGTTCAACATCCTCCTCGCGGGTAATATCGAGTTCGGCAATATCCGTAAAAATAAAGGTAAAGTCGGGATAGTCGGGGGTAAGTGTACGTAATTCGTTGCCAAGCTGGCCGTTGGAACCTGTAACGAGGATTTTCATAGCAGAATTTGTGGTTTTCTCAGATAATGGACTTGAAGTAATCGATGGTTCTTACCAATCCCTCATCAAGCATCACCTTGGGTTCCCAGCCAAGTTCCCTTTTAGCGACGGTGATATCCGGCTGGCGTTGTGTGGGATCATCGGCAGGAAGCGGCATATGGATGATTTTTGATTTTGAACCTGTAAACAGGATCACCTTTTCAGCCAGTTCCAGCATGGTGAATTCATTCGGGTTGCCGATATTCACAGGGCCGGTAAAATCCTCCCGTGAGTTCATCAGGCGGATCATCCCTTCGAGGAGGTCGTCGACATAACAGAAACTCCGGCTCTGTAATCCATCGCCATACATGGTAATATCCTGGCCTTTAAGCGCCTGTACGATAAAATTTGAAACCACACGCCCGTCGTTGGGATGCATCCGGGGGCCGTAGGTGTTGAAAATCCGCATGATCTTGATGCGTACTTTGTTTTGCTGATGGTAATTGACAAAGAGGGTTTCGGCGATCCGTTTTCCTTCATCATAGCACGACCTGATGCCGATGGGATTTACATGTCCCCAATAAGATTCGACCTGTGGATGAATTTCGGGGTCGCCATACACTTCACTGGTCGAGGCCTGCAGGATTCGCGCCTTGATACGCTTGGCAAGCCCCAGCATATTGATGGCGCCCATAACCGAGGTCTTTACAGTTTTAATGGGGTTATACTGGTAATGGATCGGAGATGCCGGGCAGGCAAGGTTGTAGATTTCATCCACCTCGATATAGAAAGGCATGGTCACATCGTGGCGGATCAGTTCAAAATAGGGGTTGCTGAGCAGGTGAACCACATTTTGTTTCTGTCCCGTGAAGTAGTTGTCAAGGCACACCACTTCGTTACCTTCTCCCAGTAATCTTTCACAAAGATGGGATCCAAGGAAACCTGCACCACCGGTCACTAAAATTTTTTTCTTTATCATGGCTTCTGATTTATCTGACAAAGTTATTAAATCCCGTGCTGACAGGCCAAGAAACACGTTTGTGTTTAACCTTTTTTGTGCTTTATGCCTTCTTTGCAGTCGTCGTGGCTAATTTGTCATTTAACCAGCAGGGGCACAAAGAAGGCACAAAGAACACAAGGAAAATCAGTCCGGGCAATAATGGCTAACCGGGTTATTTTGTTGTATCAACACCGATACAGTAGTAGGCATAACCCTTCCGTTTCATCTCTGCAATTTCATAGATGTTCCTGCCGTCAAACACCACCAGGTCTTTCAGGAGTTTTTTGATGATGTTGAAATTCGGGAACTTGAATTCGGGCCATTCGGTGACCAGCATGAGACAGTCGGCATCGATCAGGGCATCGTACTGATCGGGTGCATAGTAGATGGTGTCGCCAAGGATCCGTTGGGTTTCATGAATGGCAACAGGATCATAGGCTTTTACCTTGACGCCGGCATCGAGTAGTTTTTTAATGATCACCAGCGATGGCGCTTCCCGCATATCGTCGGTCTGTGGTTTAAAAGATAGGCCCCACATGGCGACTGTCCGGCCGGCAACATCGCCGTTATAGTGTTTGATGAATTTGTTGAATAACACCGATTTCTGGTCATCATTGACAGCTTCAACGGCTTTTAACACGCGGAGGCTGTATTTGTAATCTTCGGCGGTATGGATCAGGGCTTTTACGTCTTTCGGGAAACAGGAACCTCCATAACCAACGCCGGGATAGATGAACTTGTTGCCAATGCGGGTATCGGATCCGATCCCTTTGCGAACCATGTTGATGTCGGCTCCGACGATCTCGCAAAGATTGGCAACATCGTTCATAAAGCTGATTTTCGTGGCAAGCATCGAGTTGGCGGCATATTTGGTCATCTCCGCGGAGGTAATGTCCATGAATATTACCGGATGTCCGTTTAAAGTGAATGGCTTGTAGAGCGATTTCATAAGTTCCTCCGCACGGGGGGAGTCGCAGCCAACGACAATGCGGTCGGGCTTCAGGAAGACATCGATGGCAGCGCCCTCCTTCAGGAATTCAGGGTTTGAGGCAACATCGAATTCAAGGTTGACGCCCCGTTTATCCAGCTCTTCCTGAACAGCTTTCCGCACCTTCTCGGCAGTGCCTACGGGTACGGTACTCTTGGTCACGATCAGCAGATAATCCTTCATATGCTTGCCACAATCGCGGGCAACGCTCACAACATACTGCAGGTCAGCGCTCCCGTCTTCATCGGGCGGCGTACCTACTGCACTGAAGACAACCTCGCAATCCTCGAGCGCTTCAGCAATATTGGTGGTGAAGTGAAGCCGGTCTTTTTTCATGTTCCGGTGTACCATCTCTTCCAGTCCCGGTTCATAAATGGGGATAATACCTTTTTTAAGGTTTTCGATTTTTTTCT